>NZ_JBIQNC010000195.1:0-8720 GCF_044462705.1 Xenophilus sp. | reverse complement strand
TGGTGCCCAGGAGAGGACTCGAACCTCCACGGTTTTACCCGCTAGTACCTGAAACTAGTGCGTCTACCAATTCCGCCACCTGGGCAGGTGCGAGCCGCGCATTTTCGGGGTCGGCAGGCGCATTGTCAATGGCAGGCAAGGCCTGTCGCAGCTTCCGCCGCTCCAACAAGATCCCGGGCATTCAACCTTGCGAGCGCGGGGTGGGCGTTTTCGCGGCCGAGGCCTGGTCGGCGATGCGCCACAGGTACAGGCTGGCGTAGGTGCGGTACGGGCCCCAACGCTCGCCGCGGGCAGCGAGTTCCTTCGGCTTGGGCATCTCCGCCAGCTTGTCGACGGCCTGGGCGCCCTTGCGGATGCCCAGGTCGTCCACCGGCAGGATGTCCGGGCGGCCGAGGCGGAACATCAGCATCATTTCCACGGTCCAGCGCCCGATGCCGCGGATCGGCACCAGCGCGGCGATGATCGCGTCCTCGTCCATGGCCGCCATCTGCCGCAGCGTCGGGATCTCGCCGGCCGCCTCGCGCCGGGCCAGGTCGCGCAGGGCCAGGGTCTTGTTGCCGGAGGCGCCGCATGCGCGCAGGCCGGCGTCGTCGATGCGCGCCAGGGTGTCGCAGTGAAAGCGGTCGCTGCCGATCGCCGCCTCGATCCGGCCGACGATGGTCGCCGCGGCCTTGCCGCTGAGCTGCTGGTACATGATCGCGCGGGCGAGCGCATCCACCGGGTCGAAGCGCTTGCGCCAGCGCGGATCGGGCCCGATCGGCCCCAGGCGGCGCATCCAGGCGCCCAGCTTGCGGTCGCGCTTCTCCAGATACGCGAACGCGGCTCCGGTATCGAAGCCGCGCGCGTATCGGGTCATCGGGCTTTTGCCCTCCGGCCTTACTTGATCATCCAGTAGACGTCGTACTCGCCTTCGGCGGTGAACGCCTTGTCGATGCCGTTCTTGTAGACCTCGAACGGACGCCCGATGGCGTCCTCGCCCTGGGTCATGGTCCAGGCGCGCAGCGCCTTGCGGACGTTCTCCAGTTCGGCCATGTAGCCGCGGTAGGTCGCGGTGGACGCGCGGCCGCCCTCGGTGCGCAGGTACTGCACCGGGCCCAGCAACTCGAGGCCGGTCAGCGGCTCGCCAGCGGCGGCGACGATCTTCGCGCGCGGCATGTTGGCCTTCTTCGCGTTCGCATCGGCTTCGCCTTCCGCAGCGGCGTCGGCGACGGCCTCGTCGGCGGCGGGCTGTTCGGCGGCGGCGTCCTCGTCGGCACCTTCCTCGACGGCGGCATCGGCTCGACGCACCGGAACGGCGACGTCGAAGGTGTAGTTCTCGCGGCCGAAGTCGCTGGTCACGATCCGCATCGGGCCGGTGGCGACCAGGTTGTTCGCCTTGATCGTGCGGTTGATCCACTCCAGATCGGCCTTCATGGCGTTCTGGATCTTGAGGTTGTTGCGCTCGATCGCACCGGCGCTGACGACCAGCAGGTCCTCGGCCGGCAGCTCGACGAACTGCAGGTCGGACATGGTGCTGCCCTGCACCGCGTAGTCGGTGTTCGGCACCTGGGCGAGCATGTTCGCCAGGCGGTCGAGGCCGAGCTTCATGTCGTCGCCGACGTGGCGGCTGACGTACAGGCCGGCGTAGCGGCCCATCAGGTCCCAACCGTACTCGACGTCGTAGTTCTGGGTGATCTCGACGTTGCGGCCACCGCGGCCCGTGGGCTTCAGGTGGAAGGTCATGGTCTTGTCGTGGCCGCGCTGCTGGTTTTCCAACGCGTAGGTGACGCTGCGGCGCGGCTCGGACGCGACGATCTTCCAGCTGCCGTCGCCGACCTGCGGGTTGTCCGAATCGTAGGCCATGGTGGCGCCGACGCCGGAGGCCGGCCCGGAGAAGGTGAGATCCATCTTCGGATCGCGCAGCACCAGCGGGTTCCAGTCGGGGAACCGGCGCAGGCTGTTGAGCGTGTCGTAGACGATGGTCATCTTGCGGTTCGTCTCGACCTTTTCCTCGAGATGACGGCTGGACGGCAGCACCAGCGCCACCAGCAGGAACAGGGCGGCGCAGATCGCCAGGGAAATCAGGATCTCGATCAGGCGGGTCATTCAGGGTCTCCAGGGGGGCCCGGCGGCCTTGGCCGGGGGCGCAGACCCCTAATCGTAGCAGCCGGGCGCGGGTCGGCTCCACCGTTTTCCGGGCGGGGGCAGCCGACCATGGGTCGGCGCTACATGATGGAATGGGTCGGCGCTACACCAATTGGAGCTCGAAGGCTTTCAGCACCGCACGGGTGCGGTCACGGACGCCGAGCTTGGACAGGATGTTGGACACGTGGTTCTTGATCGTGCCCTCGGCCACGCCCAGCGAATTGGCGATTTCCTTGTTCGAGAAGCCCGAGGCCATCAGCCGCAGGATCTCGGTCTCGCGGTCGGTGAGCGGGTCCGGGCGGTCCAGGCTGACGAACTCGTTGCGCATGTGCTCCAGGCCCGACAGCAGGCGCTGGGTCACCGCCGGCTGCACCAGCGAGCCGCCGGCGGCCACGGTCTGGATGGCGCCCACCAGCTGCTCCAGCGAGACGTCCTTGAGCAGATAGCCCTTGGCCCCGGCCTTGAGCCCGGCCAGCACCAGCTGGTCGTCGTCGAAGGTGGTGAGGATGATGGTCGGCGGCAGCGCGTCGATCCGCGCCAGGGCCTGCAGCGCCTCCAGGCCCGACATCGCCGGCATGCGCATGTCCATCAGGACCACGTCCGGCTTGAGCCCGGGGATCAGTTCGAGCGCCTGCTTGCCGTCGGCGGCTTCGCCGACGACTTCCATGCCCTCGGCGAGCGCCAGCAGCGAGCGGATGCCCTGGCGCACCAGGGTTTGGTCGTCGACCAGGCAGATGCGGATCATGCAGCTTCTCCAGCGAGTTTCCTGATGGGAGGCGGGCCCTGGTCGAGGGGCAGCCGGATGTCGAGCACGAAGCCGGCGCCGGGACGGGTCGAGATGTCGACCGCGCCGCCGTACGCGGCCAGCCGCTCGCGCATGCCCCTGAGCCCGTTGCCGGCCACCGGGGATTCGGCCCCACGGCCGTCGTCGCGGGCCAGCAGCCGCACCGCCCCGTCGTCCCAAGCGTAATCCAGGCGCAACTCGGTGGCACCGGCGTGGCGCACCGAGTTGGTGATGATTTCCTGGGTGCAGCGCAGGAGCACGTGGGCCCGCTCGGGATCGTCGAGCAGGAACGGCTCCGGCATGTCCATTTCGATCCGCAGGCCGGCGACGTGATCGGCCAGCGGCGCCAGGGTCGCGACCATGTCGATCGCGTCGTCGGTGCGCAGCCGGCTCACCGCTTCGCGCACGTCGCTCAGCAGCAGCTTGGCCAGGGTGTGGGCCTGGTTGACGTGTTCCTGCGCGCGGCCCTCCACCAGGTGCCCGGCAACTTCCAGGTTGAGGCTCAGCGCGGTCAGGTGGTGGCCCAGCAGGTCGTGCAGTTCCCTTGAAATGCGCGTCCGCTCGTTGACCCGGGCGCTCTCCGCCAGCAGCGCGCGGGTGGCGCGCAGCTCGGCATTCAGCCGGCGCTGGTCCTCGCGCGCCTGGGCCTGCTGCCGCGCGACCAGGCTGGTCACGAACACGAACATGCAGAACCCGCCGTAGAGCATGGACTGCATCAGCGCGTCGGCCCAGGGGAAGCCGAAGCCGTGCACGTAAACCGGCGCGATCGAGAACTGGCTGACCACCAGCGCGGCGACGCCCAGCGGCAGCGGCAGCAGCCACGGCAGCACGCAGGCCACCACCATCAGCAGGATCGAGCCCAGGCCGGTGGCGCTGTAGTAGCAGATGGCCACCGCGCTGGCGATCAGCATCGCCAGCAGGACATAGTCCGCGCGCCCCACCCGCCGCGCGCCCAGGGCCCGGGTCAGCCACGAGTAGCACAAGCCGAACAGGAAATAGGCCAGCCAGGCCTGCCAGCCGACCCGCGCCGGGGCGCCCAGGGCGTCGCCCAGGTCGAGCCCGTCGGGGACCGGCTCCAGCCACAGCGTGGCCAGCGGCCAGCCCACCATCAGCCAGGTGAACAGGCCGGCGTAGCGGAGCAGCCGGCTGTGGTTCAGTCGCGCGAACATGCGGCATCTTAGGCCCAGAAAGCCCGGAGTTGGGTCCCACGAAAGTCATGCCGGGCCCGTCCGCGGGGCACTGGCGGCGGTCGCCCCGACGCGGGCCGCATGCGATAATCCCGCTGCTTGCAGTCCACGAAGCCGGAGTCAGGAATGTCGATCGCCATCCGCGACGTGCGCGAGCACGAGCTGGATTCCGTCCTTGCCCTCAACAACGCCGCAGGCCCGACGATCCTGCCGCTGGACGCGGCCCGACTCCGCCGCTTCTTCGCCGACGCCGAATACTTCCGCATTGCCGAGCGCGACGGGATGCTGGCCGGTTTCCTGGTGGGTTTCGGCTCGGAGTCCGGGCACGACAGCAGCAACTTCCGCTGGTTCCGCGAGCGCCATCCGGACTTCTTCTACATCGACCGCATCGTGGTCGCCAGCCGCCGCCGCGGCGGCGGCGTCGGCCGCGCGCTGTACGCCGACGTGCAGAGCTACGCGGAACTGCGCTATCCCCTGCTCGCCTGCGAGGTATTCCTGGACGCCGACAGCGATCCGGCGCTGCTGTTCCATGGCAGCTTCGGCTTCCGCGAGGTCGGCCAGCACGTGATGCCTGGCGAGGGCGGCCAGCCCGGGCCCCGCGCCTCGATGCAGCTCAAGGAGATGTGCAGCTATCCGTGGGTCAGGGAGACGTACGGCGGGCACCTGCCCGACGTGCCCTGGATCGCCGCGCCGCGCAACGCCGATCCGGGCGAATCGCGCCTGACCGGGACCTGAGAATGGCCCCGGCACGCATGGACTACGAGCCCGCGGGGGAACTGAAGATCGGCCAGGTCGGCATCGCCAACCTGCGCGTGAAAACCCTCGACATCGAGCGCCTGGCGGCGGAAATGCGCGAGCGCGTGGCGCGCGCGCCCAAGCTGTTCGCGCGCGCGGCGGTGGTGCTGGATTTCGGCGGCCTGTCGGACACGCCCGACCGGGCCACCGCGCAGGCCTTGGTGGATGCCCTGCGCGAGGCCGGGGTGCTGCCGGTGGCGCTGGCCTACGGCACCTCCGCGAACGACGCCCTGGCCCAGGCCCTGGGCCTGCCGCTGCTGGCCAAGTTCCGCGCCTCCTACGAGCGCGCCGGCGGCGGGGAGTCCCATCCTGTGGGAGCGGCTCCTGTGGGAGCGGCGGAAGCCGCGACGGCCCATGCCCCGACCTCCACCCGGCAGGCGCCTGCGGCGCCTGTCGCGGCTTCCGCCGCTCCCACAAGGGAACCCGCGCCGGTCGCACCCACCGGCGAGCCCGGCCTGGTCCAGGCGGCGCCGGTGCGCTCGGGGCAGCAGCTGTACGCCGAGAACCGCGACCTGACCGTGCTTTCGGCGGTGGGCGCCGGCGCCGAGGTGATCGCCGACGGCTCGATCCACATCTACGGCCCGCTGCGCGGGCGCGCGCTCGCCGGCGCGCAGGGCAACGTGAAGGCCCGGATCTTCTGCCGCGCATTCCACGCCGAGCTGGTCGCCGTGGCCGGGCATTACAAGGTGCTCGACGAGCTGCCCAGGGAGCTGCGCGGCAAGCCCGCGCAGGTCTGGCTGGAAGGCGACCAGTTGCGCGTTGAAGCGATGGAATAGAACATCACCCCCGGTACAACGACACATCCACGCAACGCACCCAAGCGCTCCGGAGAATCCACTTGGCTGAAATCATCGTAGTCACGTCCGGCAAGGGCGGCGTCGGCAAGACCACCACCAGCGCCAGCCTCGCCAGCGGCCTCGCCCGCAAGGGCAAGAAGGTCGCGGTCATCGACTTCGACGTGGGCCTGCGCAACCTCGACCTGATCATGGGCTGCGAGCGGCGCGTGGTCTACGACTTCGTCAACGTGATCCAGGGCGAGGCCTCGCTGAAACAGGCCCTGATCAAGGACAAGCGCTTCGACAACCTGTTCGTGCTGGCTGCCTCGCAGACCCGCGACAAGGACGCGCTGACCAAGGAAGGCGTCGAGAAGGTGCTCAAGGACCTCGCCGACGACGGCTTCGACTACATCGTCTGCGACTCGCCGGCCGGCATCGAGAAAGGCGCGTTCCTGGCCATGTACTTCGCCGACCAGGCGGTGGTGGTGGTCAACCCGGAAGTCTCGAGCGTGCGCGACTCCGACCGCATCCTCGGCCTGCTCGCCTCCAAGACCCGCCGCGCCGAGAACGGCGAGCGCGTCGCCGAGCACCTGCTGCTGACCCGCTACAGCCCCGCGCGGGTGGAGAGCGGCGAAATGCTGTCGGTGACCGACGTGGAGGAAGTGCTCGGCCTCAAGACCATTGGCGTCATCCCCGAATCCGGCGACGTGCTCAACGCCTCCAACAAGGGAGAACCCGTCATCCTCGACCTCGAATCCACGGCCGGACAGGCCTACGACGACGCCGTCGCCCGCCTCATGGGCGAGGAGCGGCCGATGCGCTTCACCCAGATGGAAAAGAAGGGCTTCCTCAGCAAGCTCTTCGGGGGTTGAGGCATGGGCATGTTCGATTTCCTGAGGGCGAAGAAGAACACCGCCTCGATCGCCAAGGATCGCCTGCGCATCATTATCGCCCAGGAGCGCAGTACCCATGGCGGCCCGGACTACCTGCCGCTGCTGCGCCGGGAGCTGCTGGAAGTGATCCGCAAGTACGTCAACGTGGATGTCGAGGCGGTCAAGGTCGACCTGGTCAAGGACGGCGAGCACGACGTGCTCGACATTTCGGTGTCGCTGCCGGACGGGCGCGCCGCGACGGCGTGATGGCCCGTAGAGCCGACCCATGGTCGGCTGCACTCCTGTGAGCGCCGACGCCGACCATGGGTCGGCTCTACAGGGTGTGCTGCTGCTGGCCGACATTCCCCTGGAGCCCGTCGCCGCGCTCCTCTCGCGCCATGGCCTGCGCCTGGAACTCGTCGCCGACGGCGCGCCGATTCCGGGCAGCTACTGGGGCGAACCGGAGGCGGGGCTGATCGGCCACACGGTGTACGCCCGCGCCGACACCCCGGTGCACTCGCTGCTGCACGAGGCCGCGCACCTGATCGTCGCCCCGCCCGAGCGCCGCGCCGGCATCCACACCGACGCCAGCGACTCGATCGAGGAAGAGGACGCGGTGTGCGTGCTGCAGTCGCTGCTCGGCGACGCGCTGCCCGGGGTCGGCGCCGCGCGGGTGCTGGCCGACATGGACGCCTGGGGTTACACCTTCCGCCTGGGCTCGGCCGCGGCCTATGTCGCCCGGGACGCCGATGAGGCCTGGGCCTGGCTCCAGCGCGCCGGGCTCGTGACCCCGGACCGCCGCCTCGTGTAGCCTCACTGGTCCATTTCCGTCCCAATCCGTCGAGGGAACCGCGCCATGAAGCCCTGGCCCCTGAAGCCGACCCTGCTCGCGGTCGCGATCGCCGCCACCACGCTCACCTTCACCGCCTGCAAGCGCACGCCCACCGAGGGCGAAGCCGCCGCCCCCGCCAGCACCGCGCCGGCCAACGAGACCGCCGACCAGTTCATCGCCCGGGTCAACCGCGAAATGCGCGAGGACTACGCGGAGCTCAGTTCCGCGCAATGGCTGTCCTCGACCTACATCAACAGCGACAGCGAACTGGTCGCGGCCAAGGCCAACGAGCGCTGGCTGACCCGGCTCAACGGCTGGATCGAACAGGCCCGGCGCTTCGAGGGCAAGCCGATGTCCGGGGACACGGCGCGGGCGATGACCCTGCTCAAGCTGATGACCGCGATGCCGGCCCCGCGCGATCCGCAGAAGCTCGCCGAGCTCACCCGCATCGCCACGAAGATGGAAGGCATGTACGGCGCCGGCAAGTACTGCACCGACCCTGGCGACGAAAAGACCTGCCGCCAGCTCGGCGAACTCGAGGACGTGCTGCGCGACAACCGCGACTACGACGCCCAGCTCGAGGCCTGGCGCGGCTGGCACACCATCTCCAAGCCGATGCGCGAGGACTACGTGCGCTTCGTCCAGCTGGTGAACGAAGGCGCCAAGGACATGGGCTTCGCCGACGCCGGCGAACTGTGGCGCGCCGGCTACGACATGCCGCCGGCGCAGATCGCGGCCGAGACCGACCGCCTGTGGGGCCAGGTCAAGCCGCTGTACGAGCAGCTGCACTGCTACACCCGCACCCGCCTGGAAGCGACCTACGGGGTCGAGAAGGGCGAAGTGGCCGGCGGCATGCTGCCCGCGCACCTGATGGGCAACATGTGGCAGCAGGACTGGAGCAACCTGTGGGACCTGCTGCAGCCGTACAAGGACGCCGGCGGCCTGGACATCACCGGCGCGCTGCAGTCGCGGTACCAGCAGGACTACACCGCGATGCTGGCCAGCCATGCCGGCGTGCCCGCTCCCGCCGATCTGGTGGAGATCGAGCGCGACGCGCAGCTCAAGACCGCCAAGGACATGACCCGCCGCGCCGAGGACTTCTACACCTCGCTGGGCATGCCGAAGCTGCCGGACAGCTACTGGGAAAAGAGCCAGTTCATCAAGCCGCGCGACCGCGACGTGGTCTGCCACGCCAGCGCCTGGGACATGAACCTCGGCGGCAGCCCCGCGAAGGAAGGCCAGGAGGCGGTCGGTCCCGACGTGCGCACCAAGATGTGCATCAAGCCGAACGAGGAAGACTTCACCACCATCTACCACGAGCTCGGCCACGTCTATTACTACCTGGCCTAC
>NZ_JBIQNC010000194.1:0-8722 GCF_044462705.1 Xenophilus sp. | reverse complement strand
GACACGCCCACGCCGTGCAGGCCGCCCGAGACCTTGTAGCTGTTCTGGTTGAACTTGCCGCCCGCATGCAGCTCGGTCAGCGCGATCTCGGCGGCCGAGCGCCGGGGCTCGTGCTTGTCGTCCATCTTGATCCCGGTCGGGATGCCGCGGCCGTTGTCGGTCACGCTGATGGAGTTGTCGGTGTGGATGGTCACGACGATGTCGTCACAGAAGCCCGCCAGCGCCTCGTCGATGGAGTTGTCCACCACCTCGAACACCAGGTGGTGCAGGCCGGTGCCGTCGGAGGTGTCGCCGATGTACATGCCGGGGCGCTTGCGCACCGCCTCCAGTCCTTCGAGGATCTGGATCGAGCCCGCGCCGTAGCCGCCGCCGTCGCCCTGCGGCGGGGTCTGGGGGATTTCGGGCTGCTGCTGGTTGTCGCTCATCTTCGTACTCGTCCTTCCGGTCGGTTCCCTGGTTTTCTTCGGCTCATCAAAGACAAAACCCGCGGAAGCCCGCGGGGTGTCTGCGCAAGTCGCCACGCTGCGCGCAGCGGCGTCAGATTCGCATCGGCATGACGACGTACTTGAAGTTCGCGTCGTCCGGGATCGTGACCAGCGCCGAACTGTTGCCGTCCTGCAGTTCCACCTTGACCATGTCCTGGCCCATGTTGGCCAGCGCGTCGATGAGGTAGCTCACGTTGAAGCCGATCTCGATCGCGTCGCCGCCGTAGTCGATGTCCAGCTCGTCCACCGCCTCTTCCTGCTCGGCGTTGTTCGACGCGATGCGAAGCGTGCCGGGCTCGATGTTCAGGCGCACGCCCTTGAACTTCTCGGAGGTCAGGATGGCAGTGCGCTGCAGGCTCGCCAGCAGCGCGGCGCGGCCCAGCGTGACGCTGTTCTTGTGGTTCTTGGGAATCACGCGGTTGTAGTCGGGGAACTTGCCCTCGACCAGCTTGGTGACGAACTCCATGCCGCCGAAGCTGAACTTCGCCTGGTTGTTGGCGAACTGCATCTCGATGGCCGGCGCGTCCTCGCCGCCCGTGTCCGAGAGCAGGCGCTGCAGCTCGATCACCGTCTTGCGCGGCAGGATCACCTCCTGCTTGGGCACTTCCACGTCCAGCGTGGCCGAGGCGAAGGCCAGGCGGTGGCCGTCGGTGGCCACCAGGCTGAGCTGCTGGCCCTCGGCCACGAACAGGATGCCGTTGAGGTAGTAGCGGATGTCGTGCACCGCCATGGCGAAGGACACCTGGCCCAGCAGGTTCTTCAGCGTCCTCTGCGGCACGCTGAAGGCCGGGCCGAAGCTGGCCGACTCCTGCACCAGCGGGAAGTCCTCCGCCGGCAGGCTCTGCAGGGTGAAGCGGCTCTTGCCGCCCTTGAGCACCAGCTTGCTCTGGCTCGACTCCAGGCTCACCACCTGGTCGGCCGGCATGGTGCGCAGGATGTCGATCAGCTTGCGCGCGCCCACCGTGGTGGTGAAGGCGCCCTCGTCGCCGCCCAGCTCGGCGGTGGTGCGGATCTGGATCTCCAGATCACTGGTGGTCAGCTGCAGCTGGCCGCCGGCCTTGCGGATCAGCACATTGGCCAGGATCGGCAGCGTGTGCCGCCGCTCGACGATGCCCGCCACCGACTGGAGGGCCGCCAGCACCTGGCTTTGGGGAGCCTTCAGAACAATCATGAATCGACCTTTTCTCTCTTCGTCCTCGATCTTGACTTGGGGGTGTGTTCGCGCGAGCGCCCTGCATTGTCTCCGGCCCGCGTGAACACCCTGCTCATCCCTTGAGCGTCTGTTCCAGCACATGGAGCTGCTGGTTCAGCTCCGTGAGCTGCTGGCGCTCGCCCGCGATCTTGCGCACCGCGTGCAGCACGGTGGTGTGGTCGCGGCCGCCGAACAGCTCGCCGATCTCCGGCAGGCTCTTCTGCGTCAGCTCCTTGGCCAGGTACATCGCGATCTGCCGCGGCCGCGCGATGGAGGCCGGGCGCTTCTTGCTGTACATGTCGGCGACCTTGATCTTGTAGTAGTCGGCCACCGTCTTCTGGATGTTCTCCACGCTGATCTGCCGGTTCTGGATCGACAGCAGGTCGCGCAGCGCCTCGCGCGCCAGCTGGATGGAGATCTCCTTCTGGTTGAAGCGCGAGTAGGCCAGGATCTTGCGCAGCGCGCCTTCGAGCTCGCGCACGTTGGAGCGCACGTTCTTCGCCACGAAGAAGGCCACCTCCTCGGGCATCTCCGCGCCCTCGGCCAGCGCCTTGTTGATCAGGATCGCCACGCGCATCTCCAGCTCGGGCGGCTCGATCGCGACCGTGAGGCCGGAGTCGAAGCGCGAGACCAGCCGCTCGTGGATGTCCGTCAGGCCCTTCGGGTAGGTGTCGCTGGTCATCACGATGTGCGACTTCTTCGCCAGCAGGGCCTCGAAGGCGTTGAAGAACTCCTCCTGCGTGCGGTCCTTGTTGGCGAAGAACTGCACGTCGTCGATCAGCAGCAGGTCGAGCGAGTGGTAGCGCTCCTTGAACTCGTCGAAGGTCTTGCGCTGGTAGGCCTTGACCACATCCGAGACGAACTGCTCGGCGTGGATGTAGAGAACCTTGGCCTGCGGCTGGTCGGCCAGCAGCTTGTTGCCCACCGCGTGCATCAGGTGCGTCTTGCCCAGGCCGACGCCGCCGTAGATGAACAGGGGGTTGTACAGGTGGCCCGGCGTGCCCGCCACGTGCATGGCCGCGGCGCGCGCCATGCGGTTGGCCGAGCCCTCCACCAGCGTGTCGAAGGTGAGCTGCGCGTTGAGCCGGTTGCGAAAGCCCCCGGCCGGCTCCTCGGCGGCGCCGACCGCTTCGCGCGGCAACTCGGCCTCGGCCACGGCGGGCATGGCGATGGGCGTGCGGACGGGGATTTCCCTGGGAGCAAGCGCTAACTCAACGGCGACAGGCTGACCCGAGAGCTTCTCGGCCATGTCGGCCAGGCGGGCGGCGTACTGAGCGCGGATCCAGTCCAGCTTGAAGCGGTTGGCGACGAAGACCGTCATCCGGCCCAGGTCGTCGGTGACCTGCGCGGTCAGGGGCTTGATCCAGGTGTTGAACTGCTGCTCGGACAGCTCCTGTGCGAACTGGTCGACGCAGGCCTGCCAAAGGCTGGCGCCCACCCCTTCAGCCGACATGGCGGGGTGATTCAAGGCGTTGTCCCTCGGGCATCGAATGGTTGTTGGTGGTGTGGATAGCGGGGGCCTGCATGCCGCCGCGATTCTAACTTGTCAAAAACTTATCCACACCCCTTGACGGACCCGCCGAAACCCGCTTGATGTCCGACGGAAGTTGCGGTGCGGCAAATCTTTGCGATAATCGCCGGTTCTCTTGAGTCCGCACGTCGGCCTGGCCCGGCAGGGCGGAATTCCCCCAGCCCGCCACCTCGTAGGCTTCGGCACCCCGCCTGTCGCTTTTTGATGGCGCGGCCGCGGTCCGAAGCCTTCCGGCGGGCCCGCCCTGTTCTTGGAAGAAGAAGCATCATGAAACGCACCTACCAACCGTCGAAGATCCGCCGTGCCCGCACCCACGGCTTCCTAGTCCGCATGAAGACCCGTGGCGGCCGCGCCGTCATCAACGCCCGCCGCGCCAAGGGCCGCAAGCGCCTGGCCGTCTGAGGCTGCGGGCCGTCGGGCGCGGGGGCGGGATCGGCACATGCGCCGGCTCCGCACGCGCGCCCAGTTCCAGGCGGCCCTGTCGGCTGTGACCGTGGCGCGGACCGCGCATTTCGCCCTGCATCGCTGTGCGCTCGCCGCTCCCGCTGCGGGCGCGGCGGCGGCGCAACCCCCTCTTTTCCAGCCTGCCGACGACGTCTGGCTCGGCGCGATGGTGCCCAAGCGCTGGGCGCGCCGCGCCGTCACGCGCAACGCCATCCGGCGGCAGATCTATGCCCTGGCCGAAGGCGCGGCGCTGCCGCAGGCCGCCCACGTGGTGCGGCTGCGCGCCGGCTTCGACCGCAGCCGCTTCGTGAGCGCCAGCTCGGACGCGCTCAAGCGCGCCGTGCGGGCCGAACTCGAACAGCTCTTCGCGCGCGCCGCGCGGGCCGACGCATCGTGATGCGGCGCCTGCTCATCGCCGTGGTGCGCGGCTACCGGCTGCTGCTCAGCCCCTGGCTGGGCGGCGCCTGCCGCTTCACGCCCACCTGCTCGCTCTATGCCATCGAGGCGCTCGAACGGCACGGCGCCGCGCGCGGCAGCTACCTCGCGGCGCGGCGCCTGGTGCGCTGCCAGCCCTGGTGCGCCGGCGGGCACGACCCGGTGCCGGCCGCCGCCGGGGGCCGCGGCACCGGGCTGTTCTCCTCACTGACCTCCGACAAGAAGTCTTCATGAACGACATTCGCCGCACCATCCTCTGGGTGATCTTCGGGTTCTCGCTGGTGATGCTGTGGGACCAGTGGCAGGTCCACAACGGCCGCAAGCCGACCTTCCTGCCCTCGGCGCACCAGACGGCGCAGACCACGCCGGCCGACGCGCCCGCCGGCAGCGGCACCCCCGCCCCCGGCGCACCGGCCGCCGCCTCGCCCGCCACGCTGCCGACGGCGGCCGACGGGCCCGCCGCCGTCGCGGCGCAGAAGGTCGAGATCGAGACCGACGTGTACAAGGCCACCATCGACGGCCAGGGCGGCACGCTGGCGCGCCTGGAGCTCACGCAGTTCGACGAGGAGCTCAACAAGGGCGGGCTGATCCCCCTGGCGCGCAGGCTGGCCGGCATGGAGCCGCTGCCGGTGATCGACCGCAACGTGGTGCTGATGGACGACGGCGTGCCCGCCAACCGCTACCTCGCGCAAACCGGCCTGCTCAACCCGGTGGCCGGCGGCCCGGCCTTCCCGACGCACCTGGCGCCGATGGCCGTGCGCCCCGGCCCCCACAGGCTGGCGGACGGCCAGGACACCCTGGAGGTGGCCTTCGAGTCGCAGCCGGTGGGCGGCCTCAAGTACGTCAAGACCTACGTGTTCAAGCGCGGCCAGTACGTGATCGGCGTGAAGCACGAGGTCGTCAACGTCGGCGACCAGCCGCGCGAGCCGCAGCTGTACCTGCAGCTGCTGCGCCACGGCGCCGAGCAGAGCGGCACCATGTTCGGCACCAGCACCTTCACCGGCCCGGCCGCCTACACGGAAGAGAAGAAGTTCCACAAGATCAGCTTCGCCGACATCGCCAAGAACAAGGCCGAGGTGCCGCCGGCCTCCAGCACCGGCTGGGTCGCGATGGTGCAGCACTACTTCGCCTCGGCCTGGCTGCTGGCGCCCACGCACGAGGCCGGCCTGAAGCGCGAGTTCCGCGTGCAGGGCCCGGAGACGCTGGGCAACAACCTCTATGCCGTGGCCATG
This sequence comes from Xenophilus sp., assembly GCF_044462705.1. Taxonomy (NCBI): domain Bacteria; kingdom Pseudomonadati; phylum Pseudomonadota; class Betaproteobacteria; order Burkholderiales; family Comamonadaceae; genus Xenophilus; species Xenophilus sp. The sequence continues at coordinate 3,403 of NZ_JBIQNC010000194.1, read as the reverse complement.
GTCGCCAGCCTGCCGGCGGTGGCGCCCGGCGCCTCGCAGACCGTCGAGACGCAACTGTTCGCCGGCCCCGAGGAGGAAAAGAAGCTCGAGGCCCTGGCGCCCGGCCTGGACCTGGTCAAGGACTACGGCATCTTCGCCATCATCTCCAAGCCGCTGTACTGGCTGCTCGACCAGCTGCACAAGATGCTGGGCAACTGGGGCTGGGCCATCGTCGCGCTGGTGGTGCTGCTGAAGGCGGCCTTCTACTGGCTCAACGCCAAGGCCTACGCCAGCATGGCCAAGATGAAGGCGATCAACCCGCGCATCATGGAGATGCGCGAGCGCCTGAAGGAAAAGCCGCAGGAGATGCAGCAGGAGATGATGCGCATCTACCGCGAGGAGAAGGTCAACCCGCTGGGCGGCTGCTTCCCGATCCTGATCCAGATCCCGGTGTTCATCGCGCTGTACTGGGTGCTGCTGTCCTCGGTGGAGATGCGCCACGCGCCCTGGATCCTGTGGATCAGGGATCTCTCGGCGCCCGATCCGTGGTTCATCCTGCCCCTGGTGATGACGGCCACCACGCTGCTGCAGACCTGGCTCAACCCCACGCCGCCCGACCCGATGCAGGCCCGGCTGATGTGGATCATGCCGCTGGTGTTCAGCGTGATGTTCTTCTTCTTCCCGGCCGGCCTGGTGCTGTACTGGATCACCAACAACGTGCTGTCGATCGCCCAGCAGTGGGTGATCAACAAGCGCCTGGGCGTGCTCGGCACGAAGAAGACCAAGTAGCCGCGCCGTCCGACGACGCGCCGGAAGGGGCCGCCGCTGCGCGGCCCCTTCCCGTTTTTGCTGGAAGAATCGCCGCATGCTGGCCCAGTTCGACGATCCCATCGCCGCCGTCGCCACCGCGTCGGGACGCGGTGCGGTGGGCATCGTGCGCGTGTCGGGCCGCGGCCTCGCGCCGCTGGCGCAGGCCCTGTGCGCGCGCGCCCTGGCGCCGCGCGAGGCCACCTACCTGCCCTTCCTCGACGCGGCGGGCCAACCCATCGACCACGGCCTGGCGATCTTCTTCCCCGCCCCGCGCTCCTTCACCGGCGAGGACGTGCTGGAGCTGCAGGCCCACGGCGGCCCGGTCGTCCTGCAGCTGCTGCTCGCGCGCTGCCTGGAGGCCGCCGCCGAGGCCGACCCCGCCACCGGCCGCCCGCGCCTGCCCAACCTGCGCGTGGCGCAGCCCGGCGAGTTCAGCCGCCGCGCCTTCCAGAACGGCAAGATCGACCTGGCGCAGGCCGAGGCCATCGCCGACCTGATCGACGCCAGCACCGAGGCCGCCGCGCGCAGCGCCGGCCGCTCGCTGGGCGGCGCCTTCTCGCGCGAGGTCCACGTGCTGCGCGACGCGCTGGTCCACCTGCGCATGCTGGTGGAGGCGACGCTGGACTTCCCGGAGGAGGACATCGACTTCCTGCGCCAGGCCGATGCGGCGGGCCAGCTCCAGGCGCTGCAGGACCGGCTCGCCGCGGTGCAGCAGCGGGCCCGCCAGGGCGCGCTGCTGCGCGAGGGCATCCGCATCGTCATCGCCGGCCAGCCCAACGCCGGCAAGAGCTCGCTGCTCAACGCGCTGGCCGGCGCCGAACTGGCCATCGTCAGCAACATCCCCGGCACCACGCGCGACGTCGTCTCGCAGACCATCCAGATCCAGGGCGTGCCTCTGCACGTCATCGACACCGCCGGCCTGCGCGACAGCGGCGACGAGGTCGAGCGCATCGGCATCGAGCGCGCCTGGGGGCAGATCGAGGAGGCGGACGCGCTGCTGTTCCTGCACGACCTGACGCGTGCCGGCCTGCCCGACTACCGGGCGGCGGATGCCGCCATCCGCGCCGCCCTGGCCGAGCGCCTGCCGGCGCAGGTGCCCGTGCTGGAGGTGTGGAACAAGGCCGACGCGGTGCCGCAGGCCGCCGTGCCCGAGGGCGGCCTGCGCCTGTCGGCCCGCACCGGCGACGGGCTGGACGCCCTGCGCCAGCGCCTGCTGGCGCTGGCCGGCTGGCAGGCCATGCCCGAAGGTGTCTACCTGGCGCGCGCCCGGCACGTTGAAGCCCTGGCGCGCGTGGGCGAACACCTCGCCCTGGCCCATGCCCACCTGCACGCCGCCGCGGCCCCCCTCGACCTGCTGGCCGAGGAACTGCGGCTGGCGCAGAACGCGCTGAACGAGATCACCGGGGAATTCGGGGCCGACGAGCTGCTCGGCGTGATCTTTTCGCGTTTCTGTATTGGAAAGTAAGAGAAAGCGCCGAACAATGGCGCATCCATCACGAGAACCACCATGCCCGCCACCATCCAGGATCTGTGCCAGGCCATCGCCCAGAACACCAGCGACGATGCCTTCGCACCCGCCCTCCAGCCGGCGCAGTGGGAGGTGCTGGGCTCGTACCTGCAGTCCTTCGAGCTGGCGCCGACGCAGACGCTGATCGACGAGGGCGCGCACGACCGGTCGCTGTTCTTCGTCGAGTCCGGCTCGCTGAGCGTGCACCGGCTGTCCAGCAAGGGCGAGGTACAGATCGCGATCGTCAACGCCGGCTCGGTCGTCGGCGAGGGCTCCTTCTTCTCGCGCCAGCCGCGCTCGGCCAGCGTCACGGCCGCAGGCGCCTGCCGCATGTGGCGGCTGACGCCGCTGCGCTTCAGCGAGATGGGCAACCGGCAGCCGGGCATCGCGCTGGAACTGGCCATGGCGCTGGGCCTGGTGCTGTCGCGGCGCCTGGGCCACAAGGCGCGGCGTGTGGCCGTGACCTGACGGCACGTGTAACAGCGCCACTTTTCTTTACACAACGTCCCCGCCGCCCTATACCATTGTTACAAACAGTGGTAGGAGTCTTGGAATGCCTGTGGTATGCGGCGCCTGCGGCGTGGAGAACCGGGACGCAGCCAAGTTCTGTCGCAGCTGCGGCGCGCGGCTGAGCGCCGGCGCCCAGCCCGCCGCCGACGAAGGCGAGTGGCCGGTCACCATGCCGGCCGACCTGGACGAGACGGACCCGGACCCCGGCGAGCGCACCGTCATCCTGCCGTCGCCCCGCGCCGCCCGCGCGCCCGTGCCGCCGCCTGCGGCCTCCGCGACGGCGGCCATGCATGCGCCGTCACCACCACCACCGCCGCCGCCACTGCCATCGCGCAGCAAGGGCCTGCTGGTGGCCGGCGTGCTGGCCGCCGCCGCCGTGCTGGCCATCGGCGCGGGCGTCTACCTGATGCGCGACCGTGACGGGCCGACGGCTGTTGCCGAGGCCCCTGCGCCTGCGCCTGCACCTCCCGCTCCGCCGCCCGCCGCGCCCCCGCCGGCGCCTGAGCCGCTGCCCGTGGCGGAGCCCCCCGCCGCGCCGCCGGCCCCGCCTGCACCCGACCCGGCGCCGCCCGTCCAGGAGGCGGCTCCGCCTGCGCC
>NZ_JBIQNC010000193.1:0-8729 GCF_044462705.1 Xenophilus sp. | reverse complement strand
GCGCCATGCAGCCCTTCGACGCCGAGGCCACCCGCGCCGCCCTGCCCCTCGACCGCCTGATCCCCGCCCTGCGCGCCGCCTTCGCGGCCGAGGCGCAGGTGCCGCCGCGCCACGTCCACACCATCGCGCAGGGCGGCGAGGCGCAGGGCACCGTGCTCATCATGCCGGCCTGGAACGAGGCCTTCCTCGGCATCAAGACGATCAACATCTTCCCCGGCAACGGCGCGCGCGGGCTGCCGGGACTGCATGCGACCTACGTGCTGTATGACGCGGCCACCGGCGTGCCGCTGGCGCTGCTGGACGGCAACGAGATCACCGCGCGCCGCACCGCGGGCGCCGCGGCGCTGGGCGCGGATTTCCTCGCCCGGCAGGACGCGCGCCGCCTGCTGGTGCTGGGTACGGGCCGGGTGGCGCGCCTGCTGCCCGAGGCGATGCGCTGCGTGCGGCCGGGCATCGAGGAGATCGCCGTGTGGAACCATCGGCCCGGGGGCGCCGAGGCGCTGGCCGCGCAGTGGCGCGCCGCCGGCCTGCCGGCGCGGGCGGCGGCCGACCTCGAGGCGGCCGTGCGCGCGGCCGACATCGTGAGCTGCGCCACGCTGGCCACCGCGCCGCTGGTGCGCGGCGCCTGGCTGGCCGAAGGCTCGCACCTGGACCTGATCGGCAGTTTCACGCCGCAGATGAAGGAGGCCGATGCGGCCAGCTTCGGCGGCGGCGCGCGCGTCTACGTCGACACGGAGGAAGCCCTGCTCAAGGCGGGCGACCTGCTGGACGCCATCGCCGCCGGCAGCTTCCGCGCGGACGCGGTGCAGGGCACGCTGGCGCAGTTGTGCCGCGGCGAGCGCGCCGGCCGCGGCAGCGCGCGCGAGCGCACGGTGTTCAAGGCCGTGGGCTCGGCGCTGGAGGACCTGGCGGCCGCCACGCTGGCGTGGACGGCGCGCGCGGCCGCCTGAGCGGCGTCAGAGCAGCGGCGTGGGCCGCAGCGGGCGCTCAAAGTAGTCGCCCAGCCGCTCCAGCGCGTGCGGCTCCAGGATCTGCAGCACGCCGCCCTCCAGCCGGTGCAGGCCCATGCGCTGCAGCTTGCGCAGCGTCTTGTTGGTGTGCACCAGCGACAGGCCCAGCGCGTCGGCCAGGTGCTGCTGCGAGAAGGGGAAGGCCACGCAGCCGTGCGCGGCCATGCCCACCCGCTCGGCGCGGCGGTACAGGTGCAGCAGCAGCATCGCCACGCGCTCGGCGGCGCTGCGGCGGCCGGCGGTGACGAGGTTGTCGTCGACGAACTTCTCCTCGTTGGCCACCATCCAGGTGATGGCGTAGCCCAGCCGCGGCTGCTCGCGGAAGAAGGACCACAGCGCCTCGCGCGGGTACGCCGCCAGGATCACGTCGGTGGCCGCCTCCACGCCGTAGGAGGTGCCTTCGACGAACTCGTCCTGCAGGCCCATGAAGTCGCCGGGCAGCAGGAAGCTGAGGATCTGCCGGCGGCCGTCGCTCAGCGTCTTGTAGCGGAAGGCCCAGCCCTGGCAGAGCGTGAACAGCCAGGGGCTGCGGCGATGCTCCTCGATGACGGTGCGCCCGGCGCCGAGGCCTCGCACGCCGCGGCGGAAGGCTTCGATGGCCGTGCGCTCGGCCTCGCTCACGGGCAGGAAGGCCGGGTTCGCGCGAAGGGCTTCGAGGATGGCGCCGGCTTCGGCGTCGGAAGGCTGCAGGGCTTTGTCCACGCGCGCGACTATAGGCGTGCGGTGCCATGTCTTTTGACATTTCTGCCGCCACGCCGGCGCCCTACAGTCGCGTCCCTCCCTTCAGCGCGATTGCGGCGGACGATTTGCCCCTCTACGAATTTCTCTACTGCAGCACGCTGGCCGACGGCCAGTCGCCTTCGGTGATCGCCCAGATCCTGGCGCGCGCACGGCCGCACAACGCGGCGCACGAGATCACCGGGCTGCTGGTGTTCGACGGCCAGCACTTCTGCCAGCACCTGGAAGGCCCGCACGCGCCGCTGGAGGCGCTGATGGCCCGCATCGCCGACGACCCACGCCACACCAGCGTATGCATCGCCCACGAGGGGCCGCTGGCGCAGCGCCGCTATCAGCGCTTCGACATGGGCTACGCGGAAGCGGAGGGCGCGGCCCAGATCGGCGCGCTGTTCACGCTGCGCGACGAGGCCGCGCTGGCGCACTTCCTCGGGCTGCGCCCGGGCTTCGACGTCCACGGCGGCTGATCAGCCGTCCTGCATGTCCCAGCTGTAGGTGGCGCCGTAGCCGTCCCACGGCTCCATCACGATGCGCTGGCCGGCTGCGACCGGCAGCGCCTCGCCGGGGCCGAGCACCAGGTCCTCGCTCGCGTGGGCCGCGGTGGCGTCGCGCGTGATCCACAGGCGCCCCTGCCGCACGCGCAGCACGCTGGGCCGCCGGGCCCGCAGGCTGGTGGCCTGCCCGGCCGCCAGTTGCCAGGCGCCGCGGCGCACGGCCGGCGGCACGGCCGCGGCCGGGGCCAGGGTGGAAGTGCAGACGGTGGCGCTGGACATGACGGACTCCTCAGGGTGGTGGGTGAATGCGCGAACATCGCGATTCGGGAATGAATGATCCCGGCAAGCCTCATGGCAGTCCAATGAAAACGCGCTAGGCTACTGATTCCGGTTTCGCATCAATCGCGTCATCGGACCTTCATGCAGCACTCCCAGACCCACCTGCGCACCCGCCCCATCGGCGCCGGCCACCTGCGCGCCTTCGAGGCGGTGGCGCGGCACCTGAACTTCCGCGCCGCCGCCGAGGAGATGGCGCTCACCCAGTCGGCCGTGAGCCGGCAGATCCAGTCGCTGGAAGAAGAGGTGGGCGTGCCGCTCTTCCTGCGCCACACGCGCGCCGTCGAGCTGACCAGCGCCGGCGCGCAGCTGCTGCTGGCGGTGCAGCAGTCGCTGCCGCGCATCGACGGCGCGGTGCGGCAGATCCGCGCCAGCGCCGGGCGCAAGAGCGTGGCGCTGACCACCTTCGCCTCCTTCGCGTCGATGTGGCTGATCCCGCGCATGGAGGCCTTCCAGCGCGACAACCCGGAGATCGACATCCGCATCGACGCCAGCGACTCGGCGGTGGACCTGGACGTGGCCGACGTCGACCTGGCGCTGCGCTACGGCCCGGCCGACAGCATGCCGGCCGGCGCCGTACGGCTGTTCGGCGAGACGCTGATGCCGGTGGCCAGCCCCTGGCTGCTCAAGAGCAGCCCGGCCATCCGCAAGCCGGAGGACATCGCCGGCTTCACCCTCATCGAGGCAGGCGACGCGCACCGCACGCACCTCGAATGGCTGACCTGGCGGCGCTGGTTCGACGCCGCCGGCCTGACACGGGTGCAGCCGCGCCGCTGGCTGTACTTCAATTACGCCTACCAGATGGTGCAAGCCGCCCTCGCCGGCCAGGGCGTGGTGCTGGCGCGCAGCCCGCTGATCGCCGAGAGCCTGAGCAACGGCGACCTGGTCGAGGTGCTGCCCGCCAGCCAGCGCGTCGATTCGCCCCTGGCCTACTGGATGCTGGTGGCGCCGCGCAGCGCCGCGCGCCCGGAGATCGCGGCCTTCTGCGACTGGCTGCGCCTGCAGGCCGCCGCCACGCGCGAGACCATCGGCGACGGTCCGGACCCGGACACCGTGGACAACATCGATTGACCGACTGCGGCGGCGCGCGGCCTATGCGCTCCGTCGGATGGCCGCCCCTCCCGCCGGTCCGGACAATGCCCTGATGACCGCGCTGCGAACCCGCCTCCTGCTGCCGCTGTGCGCGCTGCTGCTGCCATGCCTGCCCGGTCCGGCCGCCTCCGCCGAGCCCTGGCCCGAGCCCGCGATGGCCGTCGGCCAGGGCGCGCCGCGCTGGCGCAGCTTCGTGCCCAAGGACATGGCGACCATCGGCGAGCCGGTGGAGGTGGCTTCGGAGCATTCGCCCAATCCGGTGCAGGCCATCCTGCTGCGCCGGGACGAGCAGTACGCGCTGCTGATCGGCACCACCACCGGCGACGGCCGCTTCGAGGCCTGGCACTGGGCCACCTTCATGAACTGCCGCATCTGCCTGGACGACCCGACGGCGCACGTGCGGGTGCGCCTGGCGGGCCGCGGCCGGGTGCTGAGCGTCACCGCCGAGGCCGCCTCCGAGCGCGAGAACGCGCGCTGGCGCGTCACCTGGCGGCTGCGCGAGCGCGAGCAGGACGGCATGGTCGAGCTGATCGGCCTGGACGCGCTCACCGGCATCGAGGGCCGGCAGGGCACGCGCGAGAGCGCCAACCTGCTGACCGGCGAGACCGTGACCGAGACCGGCACCCTGCGCCGCGGCCGGCTCGCGGCCGTGGGCGCCGCCACGCGCGCGAAGCAGAAGGTGCCGCCCGCGCGGCCGCTGGCGGATGCGGTGGAGCCTGCGTTCTAGTCAGGCGATCGTCATCAGGCTCGCATTGCCGCCCGCCGCGGCCGTGTTCGTGCTGACGGCGCGTTCGAGCACCAGCGCCTCCAGCGGCATGTCGTCGCTGCCGGGGTCGAAGCGGCGCAGGCAGACGATGGGGCCGTCGCGCTCGGCCAGCCGCGCGGCGGCGGCGCGCAGGTCCGCCTCGCTGCCCTGATGCAGCGCGACGTCGAACGCCACGCCGGGCGCGTTCCAGTCGCTCGCCAGGGCGATGGCGCCCTGCACTTCCAGCGGCAGGCCGGCATGCAGCTTCCCGGTGGCGGCGGTCAGCGGCCAGATGGCGCGGCAGCCCACGGCCAGCACGCCGGCCAGTTGCAGCAGCAGCGCGTCTTCCGATGCGGCCAGGCACAGCGCGGCCTCGCGCGGGTGCAGCGAATAGACGTTGCGCTCGCCGGTCGGCCCGGCCAGCACGCGCGCCTGGCGCGAACCGGCGCGGCGGGCCAGTTCGCGGCACCGGGCCGCCAGGCCTTCGCCGCGATGCTCCGCCGCCCAGGCCGCGAGCGCGGCGAAGGCCGGCGACGGCGCCTGCGCGCGGCCTTCGGGCACGGAGCCCGGCAGGCCGCAGCCGGCGGCGCGCGCGAGCACGTCGCCGGGCCGTGCGGCCAGCAGGCGGTACATGTACAGCGGGCCGCCGGCCTTCGGGCCGGTGCCCGACAGGCCCTCGCCGCCGAAGGGCTGCACGCCGACGACGGCGCCCACCATGTTGCGGTTGACGTAGAGGTTGCCCACGCGCGCGCGCGAGACCACCTGGCCGATCGTCTCGTCGATGCGCGTGTGCAGGCCCATCGTCAGGCCATAGCCGGTGGCATTGATCTGCGCCATCAGCCCGTCCAGGTCCTCGCGGGCGTAGCGCACCACGTGCAGCACCGGCCCGAAGACCTCGCGCTTCAGTTCGGAGATGCTTTCCAGCTCGATCAGCGTCGGCACGACGTAGGTGCCGCCCTCCAGCACGTCGTGCGCGCAGCGGCCCAGGCGGTGCACGCGCCGGCCGCGGCCGCGCATGGCTTCCACGTGCGCCTCGATGGTCTCGCGCGCGCCGGCGTCGATGACCGGACCGACGTCGGTGCGCAGCGCGGCGGGGTTGCCCACCGTGGCCTCGGCCATCGCGCCGCGCAGCATGTGCAGCAGGCGGTCGGCGACATCGTCCTGCACGCACAGGATGCGCAGCGCCGAGCAACGCTGGCCCGCGCTGTCGAAGGCCGAGGCCATCACGTCGGCCACGACCTGCTCCACCAGCGCCGAGGAATCGACCACCATCGCGTTCTGCCCGCCGGTCTCGGCGATCAGCGGCACCGGCGCGCCGGTGGAGCCCAGCCGCTCGGCCAGCGTGAGCTGCAACTGGCGCGCGACCTCGGTGGAGCCGGTGAACATCACGGCCTGCACCCGCGCGTCGGCGACCATGCGCGCGCCCACCGTGGAGCCCCGGCCCGGCACGAGCTGGATCGCCGCGGCGGGCACGCCGCCCTCGCGCAGCAGCCGCACGCCCTCGGCCGCGATCAGCGAGGTCTGCTCGGCGGGCTTGGCCAGCACGGTGTTGCCGGCGGCCAGCGCCGCGGCGATCTGGCCGATGAAGATGGCCAGCGGGAAATTCCACGGGCTGATGCACAGCACCGGCCCGAGCGGGCGGTGCGTGGCGGCGTCGAAGTCGGCGCGCGCCTGCTGCGCGTAGAAGCGCAGGAAGTCGATCGCCTCGCGCACCTCGGCCACGCCGTTGGCGCAGGTCTTGCCGGCCTCGCGGGCCAGCAGGCCCAGCAGGCGCGGCAGTGCCTGCTGCAGCAGGTCGGCCGTGCGCTCCAGCGCGGCGGCGCGCTGCGCGGCGGGCATGGCGGCCCAGGCGGGCGCGGCCTCGGCGGCGGCGCGCAGGGCGGCGTCGATCTCGGGCTCCGTGGCGGCGCGCACGCGGCCCACCACGTCGCGGAGGTCGGCCGGGTTGCGCTTGTCCTGCCACGCCGGGTCGGCCACGGGCACCGGCTGCGCGAGCATCGGCTCCGCCTGCCGGGCGGTGCCGGCCTGCTGCACGAGCAGTGTTTCGAGTCCGCGCAGCGTCCCGTCGTCGGACAGGTCCAGGCCCGTCGAATTGCGGCGCGCCTCGCCGTACAGCGCGGCCGGCGCGGCGATGGCCGGATGAGGCCGGCCCAGTTCACCCTCTTCCTGCGCCATGCGTTCGACCGCCGCGACCGGGTCTTCCACCAGCGTCTCGATGGAGATGGTCGGGTCGGCGACGCGGTTGACGAAGGAGGTGTTGGCGCCGTTCTCCAGCAGGCGGCGCACCAGGTAGGCCAGCAGCGTCTCGTGCGTGCCCACGGGCGCGTAGATGCGGCACGGCCGGCCGAGCCTGCCGGCCTCGGCCGGGCCGACCACCTGCTCGTACAGCGGCTCGCCCATGCCGTGCAGGCACTGGAACTCGTACTGCCCCGGCTGCCAGGCCGACGGATCGGCCATCGTGTAGATGGCCGCCATCGTGTGGGCGTTGTGCGTAGCGAACTGCGGGTAGACCTGCTGCGGCGCCGCGAGCAGCTTCCTCGCGCAGGCGAGGTACGACACGTCGGTGTAGACCTTGCGCGTGTAGACCGGGAAGCCCGCCTGCCCATCCACCTGGGCGCGCTTGATCTCGCTGTCCCAGTAGGCGCCCTTGACCAGGCGGATCATCAGCCGGTGGCGGCTGCGGCGCGCCAGGTCGATCAGGTGGTCGATCACGAAGGGGCAGCGCTTCTGGTAGGCCTGGATCACGAAGCCGATGCCGTTCCAGCCGGCCAGCGCGGGCTCGAAGCACAGCTTGTCCAGCAGGTCCAGCGAGAGTTCGAGCCGGTCGGCCTCCTCGGCGTCGATGTTCAGGCCGATGTCGTGGCGGTGGGCCAGCAGCGCCAGGCTGCGCAGCACCGGGTACAGCTCGTCCATCACGCGGCCGTGCTGCGCGCGGCTGTAGCGCGGGTGCAGGGCCGACAGCTTGATCGAGATGCCCGGCCCCTCGTACACGCCGCGCCCGGCGGATGCTTTGCCGATGGCGTGGATCGCCTGCTCATAGGACTCGCGGTAGCGGTCCGCATCCTCGGCCGTCATCGCGGCCTCGCCGAGCATGTCGTAGGAATAGCGGAAGCCCTGCGCCTCCAGGCCCTTCGCGTGCGCCAGCGCGTCCTGGATGGTCTCGCCGGTGACGAACTGCTCGCCCATCATGCGCATCGCCATGTCCACGCCCTTGCGGATCATCGGCTCGCCGCCCCTGGCGATCAGCCGCGTGAGCAGCGTGGACAGCGAGGTCTCGCTGTGCGTGGCGACCAGCTTGCCCGTCAGCAGCAGGCCCCAGGTGGCGGCGTTGACGAACAGCGATGCGCTGCGGCCCGCGTGCGCCTGCCAGTGGCCGTGCGCGATCTTGTCGCGGATCAGCGCGTCGCGCGTGGCCGTGTCGGGGATGCGCAGCAGCGCCTCGGCCAGGCACATCAGGGCCACGCCCTCCTGCGATGACAGCGCGTATTCCTGCAGCAGGCCCTGCACGATGCCGGCCCGGCCGGCCCCGCTCCTGCGTTCGCGCAGGCCCTGGGCGATGCGCAGCGCCAACGCGTGGGCGCGGCCGGCGGCCTCGGGCGCCATCCGGGCCTGCGGCAGCAAGTCGGCCAGGGCCTGCGGCTCGGGCATCCGGCAGGCCCCGGTGATGCGCCGGCGCAGTTCGCTGGCGTCGGCGCCGCCGGCGAAGCCGCGGAAGAAGAAGGCCGGGTCGACGGGTGCGCGGTTGTCCATGGTGAAGCCTGCTGAAGAATGGGCGGTGGAGATGTGCGCATCATGCGGCGGCATTGATAGAATTTTTGTTCGAATTTCATTCGAAAAAATGAACAAATCTCTAGATCAATCGAACGAAGCCGTCGATCTGGACAGACTGGACCTGCGCATCCTGGCGGCCCTGCAGGCCGACGGGCGCATCACCAACCTGAAGCTGGCCGAGGCGGTCGGCCTGTCGCCCACGGCGGTGCTGGCGCGCGTACAGCGCCTCACGCGCGACGGCTACATCCTCGGCTACGAGGCGCGCCTGAACCCGCTGAAGCTGGGCGCCGGCATGCTGGTGTTCGTGGAGATCCTGCTGGACCGCACCACGCACAACGTGTTCGACGAATTCAAGGCCGCGGTGCAGGTGCACCCGCAGATCATGGAATGTCACATGGTCGCCGGCGGCTTCGACTACCTGCTCAAGACGCGCTGCGCCGACATGAACGACTACCGGCGCTTTGCCGGCAACGTGCTGTGGCAGCTGCCCGGCGTGCGCGAGACGCGCACCTATGCCGTGATGGAGGAGGTCAAGGACTCGGCGCG
>NZ_JBIQNC010000192.1:0-8821 GCF_044462705.1 Xenophilus sp. | reverse complement strand
GCGCCGGCGCGCGGGTGGCGAACACGCCATGGGGCTGCGGGTCGAGGAAGGGCGTCACCTCCAGCAGCTCGCGCGGGCAGCGGTGGAAGTGCGTGATGAGCAGCAGGTGGTCGAAGCCCTCGATGTCGCGCAGGCCGGCGGCGTAGGCAGGCAGCACTTCCAGCGTCGCCGTCTCGTGCGGCACGCCGGCGGCTTGCACCGGCACGCCCTCCGGCACCGGGAAGCGGCTGCGGATGTGGCCGATGGGGCGGCAGACGATTTCGGCCGCGGCGTCGCTCATGACAAGCCTTCTCCATCCAGCGCGCGCGCGGCGGGCAGCGCCGGGCCGCGCAGCGCGGGCGCCGCAGCGGTGTCGGGCGTCCAGCAGCGCCACACCTCCTGCGGCAGCGCGCGTGCGGTGGGCGGCGCCGGCTCGCGGGCCGTGCCCAGGCTGACGAAGCCGGCCAGGTGCTCGCCCGGCTGCAGGCCGAGCTGGCGGGCCAGCGCGTCGTCGAAGCAGCGCTCGCCGCTGAGCACGATGCCGCCGTAGCCGAGCTGGTGCGCCGCGTTCAGCAGGTTGCCCAGCGCCGCACCGGCGGCCAGCCACTGCTCGCGCAGCGGCACGCGCTTGCGCGCGCGCGGCGAGACGACGAAGCCCAGCAGGCAGGGCGCCTCGGTGGCGTGGGCGCGGGCGCGGCGCAGGTCGGCGGCGCTGGCGAGCGGGTCGCGCCGCCGCTTCTCGGCCTCGAACAGCGCGGCCAGCGCCTCGCGCTGCGGCGTCCTGAACTCGATCACGCGCCAGGGGTGCAGCCGGCCGTGGTCGGGCGCGCTGAGCGCGGCCTGCACCATCAGCTCGATGTCTTCCGCGCCCGGGCCGGGCGCGTCCAGCCGGCGCGGCGAGATGGAGCGGCGCTCCAGCAGCGCGCCCAGCGAGGCCGGGGCGGCGTCGGCCGGGCGCAGCATCTCCACGTCGCCGAAGGCCACGTGGCGCAGGGTGCGGTCGGCCTGCGGATGGACCAGCAGGGCCCAGTAGGCGCCTTCCAGCGGGAGTTCGCCCCGCAGGGCCGTGCGCCACAGCGCCTCCAGCCCGGCGGCGTCGGCTGCCGGTGCGAAGCGGGACAGCGCGGCGGCATGCAGCACGTCGAGCCGCGCCTGGATGGCTGCGGCACCTTCGCCGCCCGCCGCCGCGGTGCTCTCGGCCAGGCGTCGCAACGCGGCGTCGCTCATCGACGCGTCTGCGCCCGGCAGCAGGGCGGGCATTTCCTGAACGGGCAGGCTCACGCGCAGCACCGAGCGCAGCAGGTGCCGGCCGAGACCGGCGAGGGGAAGAGGGGCGGGCATGGCGTCTCGGCAGGTGGAGGGATCGCTATTCATCGAAGGAATAGCGATTCGAGTTTAGGCGACGCCGCACAATCCCGCCATGCGCGCCAAGACCTCCTTCGCACCGCCCGCCGCCTTCATGGACGCGCTGGGCCACAGCGCGGCCGACAAGCGGCTGGACATCCTGCGCGGCATCGGCCGCAGCGGCAGCATCTCGCAGGCTGCGCGCGACGCGGGCGTGAGCTACAAGGCCGCCTGGCAGGCGGTGGCCACGCTGACCAACCTGGCCGGCATGCCGCTGGTGGACAGCGCCGTGGGCGGCGCCGGCGGCGGCGGCGCGCGGCTGACCGACGACGGGCGGCGCCTGCTGGCGATGGCCGATGCCTTCGCCGAGGCGAGGCAGTCGCTGTATGCCCCGCTGGGCGGCCCGGCGGCGGCGCTGCCCGGCGCCAGGGCGGCGATGGCGGGCCTGGCGATCCGCACCAGCATGCGCAACCAGTTGCCCGCGCGGGTGGTCGAGGTGGCGGGGGCCGGCCGCATGGTCACTGCCACGCTGGCGCTCGGCGCCTCGCCGCAGGCGCTGCGCGCCCGCGTGACGCGCGAGAGCGCCGAACTGCTGGGCCTGGCGCCGGGCCAGCCGGTGCTGGCGCTGTGCAAGGCGACGGCGGTGGAGGTGGCGCCGGCGGGCTCGCCGGCCGCGCGTGCCGGCGGCAACGTGCTGGAGGGCGTGGCGGCGGCGATCAGCCGCGACGAGGCGGGCGACGAGGTCGGCGTGCAGCTCGACGGCGAGGGGCTGCAACTGGTCGGCTTCGCCGCCGCCGGCACGCGCCTGCGGCGCCGGCAGCGCGTGCACACGCGGCTGGATGAATCGGCGGTGGTGATCGCGCTGCCGGGGTGACGGGGCGCGGGCAGGCGGCTCAGGCGCCGAGCTTCGCCATCTGTGCGCGCACGTCCTCGGCCGAGCCGGGCCGCACCACGCGGCCGACCTCCTGCCCGCCCTGCAGGAAGATCAGCGTGGGCCACAGCCGCACGGCAAAGCTGCGGCCCAGCGGGCGGCCGCTGCCGTCCTCCACCTTGATGTGCCGCAGCCCGGCGGGCGCGTCGGCCAGCGCCTCGGCGATGGCGGGCTGCGCGCCGCGGCAGATGCCGCACCAGTTCGCGCCGAACTCCAGCAGCGTCGGGCCGGGCAGGGCGTCCACTTCGGCGCGGGTCTTGTCTTCGGGTTGGTAGGGAGTGGTCATGCGTGGGATCGTGAAGCCGCGGCGCCGGTGTGCGCTGTCGGCCGTCAGCGCCTGTGCTGGCCGGCGGCGAGCCTGCGGTAGATGGTCGCACGGCTGACGCCCAGCGCGCGGGCGGCCTCGGCCACGTTGCCGCGCGCGTCCTGCACGGCCTGGCGGATCAGCGAGGCCTGCACGTCGCGCAGGCGGGGCGCCGCCTGCACGTCGCGGCGCTGGGCGCGCACGTGCAGCCGCAGGCCGGACCACAGCGGCACCTCGACCGGCGCCGGGTGGCGCGCGGCGGCGTCGAAGAGCAGGGAGGGCGGCACGGCGAACAGGTCGCCGGCCTGCACCGCCTCGGCGCGGCCGGGTGCCGGCAGGGGCAGCAGCTGGCGCGCCATCGCGTTGGCGCCGAGCACGCGGCCGTCGGCGTCCAGGCACAGCAGGCCGTCGCTGTCGGCGGCCGCGTCCAGCGGCGCCAGGCTGCCGGGCCAGTTGACCTGCAGCAGCAGCGCGCAGGGCAGGCTGCGCAGCCAGGCGTTCTGGATCGCCTGCGCCGCGTGCTGCGCCAGGTGCTGCAGCTCGGGGCGTTCGACCACGTTCACGCCGGTCAGGTCGAGCATGCCCACGCAGCGCCCGGCGGGGTCGAACACCGGCGCGCCGGCGCAGGTGTAGACGCCGGTGTCCTCGAAGAAGTGCTCGCCGCGGTGCAGCCACACCGGGCTGCGCTCGGCCAGCGCGGCGCCGATGGCGGTGGTGCCCACCGCGCGCTCGGACAGGTCGACGCCGACGCGGGCGATGTCGCGCATGGCGCGGTCGTCCTGGCCGTGCAGCGCGCCCACCTCGATCACCACGCCGTCGGCATCGGTCAGCAGCGCGAAGTAGTGCGTGCCGGCGATGGCGCGCGAGAGCCGCTCCAGCACCGGCCGCGCGGCGCCGAGGAAGCTGCCGCAGCGCTCCTGCGCGGCGGCGGCGGCCGTGCGCGGCACGGCCTCGAACATCACTCGCTCGCGCGGGCTGCGCCCGGCGGCCAGGCAGCGCTGCCAGGAGCGGGCGATCCAGGGGGGCAGGGCGGCGTCGGCGCGGGCCTGCACCTCGCCGTGCAGCCAGGCGCGGCGCGCATGCGCGATGGAGCCGCTGCGGTCGGGCAGCGCGAGGGCGTGGGCTGGAAGATTCATGCGTGGGGTGCGTGCGCGGGGCCGAAGATGCCCGAGCCTGCGCGCGCCGATCGTCTCATTTTGAGAATTTCAACCCGCCCCCGCAACCGCCTAGGGTTTTGCCTAGGGTGGGTGTCGGGGGCGGGGCAGAAGATGACCAGCGGCGCGGCGGTTCCGGCCCCGCGCCCAGCCATCACCGACACACGGAGACAGCCACATGCAGGTATCCCTCACCGTCAACGGGCGCGAGGTCACGATCGACGCGCCGCCCCATACGCTCCTTGTCCAGGCCATCCGCGAGCACCTGCGCCTGACCGGCACGCACGTGGGCTGCGACACGGCCCAGTGCGGCGCCTGCACCGTGCACCTGAACGGCCGCGCCATCAAGTCCTGCAACGTGCTGCTGGCCCAAGTGGCGGGCGGCAACGTCACCACCATCGAGGGCATCGCCCAGGCCGACGGCACGCTGCACCCGATGCAGGCGGCCTTCAAGGAGTGCCACGGGCTGCAGTGCGGCTTCTGCACGCCGGGCATGGTGATGAGCGCGATCGACCTGTGCACGCACCATCCGAAGTCCGGCGAGCAGGAGATCCGCGCGCTGCTGGACGGCAACCTGTGCCGCTGCACGGGCTACCAGAACATCGTCAAGGCCGTGCAGCAGGGCGGCGAGGCGATGGCCTCGCAGGCCGCTTCGGCCTGAAGAAGGAAGGAGCGCGACATGGGTGCTTCCGATTTCGCCAAGCTGCCGCACATCGGCGAGGCCGTCCGCCGCAAGGAGGACGTGCGCTTCCTCACCGGCGCGGGCAACTACACCGACGACGTGCTGCTGCCCAACCAGGCGCATGCCGTCTTCCTGCGCTCGCCGCACGCGCATGCGGCGATCAGGTCCATCGACACCGCGGCGGCCGCGGCCATGCCCGGCGTGGTGGGCATCCTCACCGGCGCCGACATCGACGGGAAGATGGGCGGCCTGCCCTGCGGCTGGCTCATCAACAACCCGGACGGCACGCCGATGAAGGAGCCGCCGCATCCCATCCTGGCCATCGGCAAGGTCCGCTACGTGGGCGACCACGTGGCGATGGTGGTGGCCGAGACGGCGGAGCAGGCGAAGAACGCGGCCGAGGCCATCGTGGTCGACTACGAGGTGCTGCCCGCGCTGGTGAGCGTGGCCGACGCCGCGAAGAAGAGCAGCGGCGTCACCATCCACGACGCCGCGCCCGACAACCAGTGCTACCGCTGGACGCTGGGCGACAAGGCGGCGGTGGACGCGGCCTTCGCCGGCGCGGCGCACGTGACGAAGCTCGACCTCGTCAACAACCGCCTCATCCCCAACGCCATCGAGCCGCGCGTGGCGGTGGCCGGCTACAACCGGGCCGGCGACGAGTACACGCTGTACGTCGCCAACCAGAACCCGCACGTCGAGCGGCTGCTGATGACGGCCTTCGTGCTCGGCCTGCCCGAGCACAAGGTGCGCGTGATCGCGCCCGACGTCGGCGGCGGCTTCGGCTCCAAGATCTACCTCTACGCGGAGGACGTGGCCCTCACCTGGGCCAGCAAGCAGTTCAACCGCAACATCAAGTGGACGGCCGAGCGCTCCGAGTCCTTCCTGTCCGACGCGCACGGCCGCGACCACGTGAGCCACGCCGAGATGGCGATGGACAAGGACGGCAAGTTCCTCGCGCTGCGCGTGCACACCGACGCCAACCTGGGCGCCTACCTGTCCACCTTCGCCACGGCGGTGCCGACCATCCTCTACGCCACGCTGCTGGCGGGCCAGTACACCACGCCGCAGATCTACGTGGAGGTGGACGCCTGGTTCACCAACACCGCGCCGGTGGACGCCTACCGCGGGGCCGGCCGGCCCGAGGCCACCTACCTGCTGGAGCGCCTGGTCAGCCGCTGCGGTTGGGAGATGGGCCTGGGCCAGGACGAGATCCGGCGCCGCAACTTCGTGCGCGAATGGCCGTACCAGACGCCGGTGGCGCTGCAGTACGACGTGGGCGACTACCAGGCCTGCATGGACAAGGCGCAGGCGCTGGCCGACGTCGCCGGCTTCGACGCCCGCCGGGCCGAGAGCGAGAAGCAGGGCAGGCTGCGCGGCATCGGCTACTCCAGCTACATCGAGGCCTGCGGGCTGGCGCCGTCCAACATCGCCGGTGCGCTCGGCGCGCGCGCCGGCCTGTTCGAGGCCGGCGAGGTGCGCGTGCATCCCACCGGCAGCGTGACGGTCTTCACCGGCTCGCACAGCCACGGCCAGGGCCACGAGACCACCTTCGCGCAGGTGGTGGCGGCGCGCCTGGGCATCCCGGTCGAGAACGTCGATATCGTGCACGGCGACACCGGCCGCATCCCCTTCGGCATGGGCACCTACGGCTCGCGCTCCATCAGCGTGGGCGGCGCGGCCATCATGCGCGCGCTCGACAAGATCGAGGCCAAGGCCAAGAAGATCGCCGCCCACCTCATGGAAGCCAGCGACGCCGACATCGAGTTCGCCGGCGGCGAGTTCACCGTCAAGGGCACCGACAAGAAGATCCCCTTCGGCCAGGTGGCGCTGACGGCCTACGTGCCGCACAACTACCCGCTCGACAAGCTGGAGCCCGGCCTGAACGAGACGGCCTTCTACGACCCCACCAACTTCACCTACCCGGCCGGCACCTACATCTGCGAGGTGGAGATCGACAAGGCCACCGGCGAGGTGAAGATCGACCGCTTCACCGCGGTGGACGACTTCGGCACCATCATCAACCCGATGATCGTGGAGGGGCAGGTGCACGGCGGCATCGTGCAGGGCATCGGCCAGGCGCTGATGGAGAACTGCGTCTACGACCGCGAGACGGGGCAGTTGCTCACCGGCAGCTTCATGGACTACGCCATGCCGCGCGCGGAGGACTTCCCCGTCTTCAAGCTCGACACCGTCTGCACCCCCTGCACCCACAACCCGCTGGGCACCAAGGGCTGCGGCGAGGCCGGCGCCATCGGCTCACCGCCGGCCGTCATCAACGCCGTGCTCGATGCGCTGCACCCGCTGGGCGTGAAGGACTTCGACATGCCCGCCAGCCCGGCGCGCGTGTGGGAGGCGATGCGCAAGGCCCAGGCTGCCGCCTGAACGAGGAAGGAGCACACACCATGTACGCATTCACCTTCGAACGTCCGGCCAGCGTCGACGAGGCGGCGCGGCTGGCAGCCGCCGGCGCGAAGCCGCTGGCGGGCGGCCAGACGCTGCTGGCCTCCATGAAGCTGCGCCTGTCGGCGCCCGAGCAACTGGCCGACCTGTCGGGCTGCAAGGAACTCACCGGCATCCGCAAGGAAGGCGACGCGCTGGTCATCGGCGCCATGTCGCGCCACGTCGAGGTCGCGAACAACGCCGACGTGAAGTCCGCCTACCCTGCGCTGGCCGACCTGGCCTCGCGCATCGGCGACCGGCAGGTGCGCGCGATGGGCACGATCGGCGGCTCGGTCGCCAACAACGACCCGGCCGCTTGCTACCCGAGCGCCGTGCTGGCCTCGGGCGCAACCATCCTCACCACCAAGCGCGAGATCGCGGCCGACGACTTCTTCCAGGGCCTGTTCGCCACCGCGCTGGAAGAGGGCGAGCTGATCAAGGCGATCCGCTTCCCGCTGCCGCAGAAGGCGGCCTACGAGAAGCTGCGGCAGAAAGCGTCGAACTTCCCGCTGGTCGGCGTCTTCGTGGCGCAGTTTCCTGGCGGCGTGCGCGTGGCCGTCACCGGCGCGGGCAATGGCGTATTCCGCCACGGCGGGCTGGAGGCGGCGCTGACGCGCAGCTTCACGCCCGAGTCGGCGGCCGCCGTCGCCATCGACGACAGCGAACTCAACAGCGACCTGCACGCCAGCGCCGCCTACCGTGCCAACCTGATCTCGGTGCTTGCGCAGCGCGCCGTGGCGAAGGCGCTCGGTTAAGCTGGGCCGATGACCGACCACGCCCGCCCTGACGCCGCCACGCCGTTCGCCTCGATCGACGCCGTGGTGCAGGGGCTGGCGGAGGTCGGCTACCTGGCCGACCGGCGCCTGGCCACCGCCGTCTTCCTCGCGCTGAAGCTGCAGCGGCCGCTGCTGCTGGAGGGCGAACCCGGCGTCGGCAAGACCGAGCTGGCGAAGGCGCTGTCGGCCGCGCTGGGCCGCGAGTTGCTGCGCCTGCAGTGCTACGACGGCCTGGAGCAGCGCGAGGCGCTGTACGAGTGGAACTACGCCGCCCAGTTGCTGCACATGCGCGCCGCAGAAATGTTCGCCCCCACGCTTCCTGCTTCGCATGGTGCGCTGCCCCCCGAGGGGGCGCTCGCCGCCTTGGGGCGGCCCGGCGGCGGCGAGGCCGCGGCGCGCATCGAAGCCGAGGTCTACCAGCCGCACTACCTGATCCGCCGCCCGCTGCTGCAGGCGCTGCAGGCGCCGCCGCCCGGCGCCGTGCTGCTGATCGACGAGGTGGATCGCGCCGACGAGCCCTTCGAGGCCTTCCTGCTCGAATACCTGGGCGAGTACCAGGTGAGCATCCCCGAACTGGGCACCGTGCGCGCCGTGGTGCCGCCGGTCACCGTTCTCACCAGCAACCGCACGCGCGAGCTGAACGATGCGGTGAAGCGTCGCTGCCTCTACCACTGGCTGGACTACCCCGATCGCGAGCGCGAGCTGGCCATCGTGCGCGCCCGCGTGCCGGGCGCCGGCGAGGCGCTGTCGGCGCAGGTGGCCGACTTCGTGCACCGGCTGCGCAGCCAGCCCTTCGCCAATGCCTTCCGGCGCGCGCCCGGCATCGCCGAGAGCGTGGAATGGGCCAAGGCACTGGTGGCGATGGACACGGTCGAACTCGACCCCGAGGTGGTGGTCGACACCGCCGGCATCCTCTTCAAGCAGCGCGACGACGTAGCGGCGCTCAACCACACGCTGGCCACCGAACTGCTCGCGCCCGCCGAGTGAGGCCGGGCGCATGGAACGCGTGCATCAACTCGGCGACGCCAGGCGAGGCAAGCTGGCCGGCAACCTGGCGGGTTTCGGCCGTGCGCTGCGGCGCGCCGGCGTGCGCGTCGACGCCTCGCGCATCGCACTGGCCGCCGAGGCGGCGCAGCTCGTCGGCGTGCACCGGCGCGACGACATGAGCGCGGCGATGGAGGCGGTGCTGGTCGCCCGCGAGCAGGACCG
>NZ_JBIQNC010000191.1:0-8962 GCF_044462705.1 Xenophilus sp. | reverse complement strand
GCGCCCCCTTGAGGGGGGATTCGACCGGAACGAAGTCCGGGAGAAACGGGGGTGGGGATAATCCCGCCCCTCATGAGCGTTTACATCCTCACCCTCTCCTGCCCGGACCGCGTGGGCATCGTGCATGCCGTCTCGGGCTTCCTGCTCGAGCGCGGCGGCAACATCGAAGAGGCCGCCCAGTACAACGACCACGGCACGGGCCTGTTCTTCATGCGCGTGCGCTTCGCCTGCGAGCGCGTGCCCGAGGCGCAATTGCGCACCGACCTCGGCGGCCTGGCCGAGGGCTTCGGCATGGCGTGGAAGCTGCACGCCGCCGAGCAGCCGATGAAGACCGTCATCCTTGTCAGCAGGGAGGGCCACTGCCTGAACGACCTGCTGTTCCGCTGGAAGAGCGGCCTGCTGCCGGTGGACATCCGCGCCATCATCAGCAACCACCGCGACTTCTACCAGCTCGCCGCCGGCTACAACGTGCCCTTCCACCACATCCCGGTGACGGCCGCCACCAAGGCCCAGGCCGAGGCGCGGCAGCTCGAGGTGATCGAGGCCGAGGGCGCGCAGCTGGTGGTGCTGGCGCGCTACATGCAGATCCTGTCGAACGAGCTGTGCGGCCAGCTGCAGGGCCGCGCCATCAACATCCACCACTCCTTCCTGCCCAGCTTCAAGGGCGCCAAGCCCTACTACCAGGCGCACGACCGCGGCGTGAAGCTGATCGGCGCCACCGCCCACTACGTGACGGCCGACCTCGACGAGGGCCCGATCATCGAGCAGGACGTGGCCCGCGCCGACCATACCGATACGGTGGAGGACCTCACGGCGCGCGGGCGCGACACCGAGAGCCTGGTGCTGGCGCGCGCGGTGAAGTGGCACAGCGAGCACCGCGTGCTGCTCAACGGCCACCGCACCGTCGTCTTCCGCTGAAATGTTCCCACCCCCAGTCTCCGCGGACTTCGTTCCGCTCCGCCAACCCCCTCAAGGGGGCACATCCTGCGGCCCGGCAAAGCCGGTTCCGCGGATGTTCCCGCATGGCCTGCTCCGCGGCCTTCGGTGCGGCGGCGTTTCGTGTGCGCAGGGCGCGCCTTCGTGCGAGGCGATGAGTCCATGAATGGCCTGCGCGGCCTGGCCTGGCTGCTGGTCTTCCAGTCGGCCGGCGAGCTGATCTCGCGGGCGCTCGCGCTGCCGCTGCCCGGGCCGGTGCTGGGGCTGGTGTTCGTGCTCGTCGCCCTGCGCTGGCCGGTGGTGCGCGAGCCGGTGAGCGAATGCGCGCATTTCCTGCTCACGCACCTGTCGCTGCTGTTCGTGCCGGTGGGCGTGGGCGTGATGACGCACCTGGCGCTGCTCACGCAGTACGGGCTGCGCATCCTGGTGGTCATCGCGCTGTCGACCTGGATCGGCCTGGCGGTCACGGCGCTGGTGCTGTACGGCCTGCCCGGCCGCGCGCGCGGCAGGAAGGAAGAGGCCCGCTGATGCCGCGCTTCGTCGAGCTGTGGGTCTACCTCTCGGCCACGCCGCTGTTCGGGCTGACGGCGACGCTGGTGGTCTACCTGCTGGCGCAGGCCGCGTACGCGCGGCTGGGCAGCCCGCCCTGGGCCAACCCGGTCATGTGGTCGGTGGTGGCGCTGGCCTGCCTGCTCACCGCCACCGGGGTGGACTACCCGAGCTACTTCGCCGGCGCGCAGTTCATCCACTTCCTGCTCGGGCCGGCGGTGGTGGCGCTGGCCTGGCCGCTGTGGCTGCGCCGCGCCGAGCTGCGGGCGCGCGGCGTGCGGGTGATGCTGGCGGCGCTGCTGGGCGGCGGCGCGGCGGCCGCCTCGGCCGTGGGCCTGGCCTGGGCCTTCGGCCTGCCGCCCGAGGTGGTGCTGTCGATGGCGCCCAAGTCCGTCACCGCGCCGGTGGCCATGGGCATCGCCGAGAAGATCGGCGGCGTGCCGGCGCTGTCGGCCGTGTTCGCGGTCATCACCGGCATGGTGGGGGCGCTCACCGGCAAGTACCTGTTCGACCTGCTGCGCGTGCCGGCCGCCGGCGAGGGCTGGACGGCGCGCGGCTTCGCGCTGGGCACCGCCTCGCACGGCATCGGCGCGGCGCGGGCGCTGCAGGTCAACGCCGACGCGGGCGCCTACGCCGGGCTGGCGCTGGGGCTGCAGGTGGTGCTGGCGGCGCTGCTGATGCCCCTGGTGTTCCGCCTGCTCTGAGCGGCCGCGCCGAGGCGGCACTCCTACAATCGGCGCGCTTTTTCGTTCAGCAAGCCGTGCGTCCTGCGGGGACAGCGCTGCCAGCCAGCCCCGTCCCCTTCTTCCTCGCAGGAGCACTCCATGCCTTCATCTCCAAGGCGGTGGGTCGGCGCGTCGCCGACCCCCCTGGCGCTGGCCGCCGCCGTCCTCGTCCTTCTGTGCGGCAGCGCCCGCGCGCAGGATGCCGCTTCCGGCACCTCGACCAAGGACCTCGATGCCGTCACCGTCGAGGGCGCGCGCGAAAGCGCCTCCACCCGGCTGCCGCTCACCGCCAAGGAGACGCCGCAGTCCGTCAGCACCGTCGACCGCGAGCAGATCGAGCGCCAGACGCTGACCAGCATCGACTCGGTGATGCGCAACGTGACCGGCGTGGCGGTGAGCTTCTACGACACGCAGCGCCCGCTGTACTACGCGCGCGGCTTCCAGATCACCGACTTCCAGGTCGACGGGCTGCCCAGCTACAGCGCCAACACCAACCAGGAGTTCGACACCGCGCTGTACGAGCGCATCGACATCGTGCGCGGCGCCAACGGCATCCTGACCGGCGTGGGCACGCCCTCGGCCACCGTCAACCTGATCCGCAAGCGGCCGCAGCGCACCTTCGGCGGCTCGGTGGCGCTGACGGCCGGCTCGTGGGACTTCTTCCGCGCCGAGGCCGACCTGAACGTGCCGCTCAACGCCGACGGCAGCGTGCGCAGCCGCTTCGTCATCGCGCCGCAGAAGAAGGACAGCTTCCGCGACCGCTATTCGGAGGACAAGCTGGCCCTGCTGGCCGCGGTGGAGGCCGACCTCGGCGCGCACACCATCGTCTCGCTGGGCTTCCAGCGCCAGCGCAACGACCCCAAGGCGCCCATCTGGGGCACCATCCCGCGCTTCGCCAGCGACGGCGGCACGATCGACCTGCCCACCTCGACCAGCTTCTCGCCCTCGTGGACGCGATGGAAGCGCGAGTCCGAGACGCTCTACGCCACGCTGGAGCACCAGTTCAACGAGGACTGGAGCCTCAAGGCCAGCCTGGCGCGCACCGAGGGCGAGACCTTCAGCCTGCGCACCTACGGCTACGGGCGCACCACCGCCACGCCGCTGTTCATCAACCGCTACACCGGCGCCGGCGCCACGATCTACGCCGGCCTGGGCGGCGGCAGCGAGACGCAGACCGCACTGGACACCTACGTCTCGGGCAAGCTGGCGCTGTTCGGCCGCAAGCACGACCTGGTGCTGGGCGTGAGCACCTCGCGCACCGAGGGCCGCACCGACGGCTACACCTCGGTGGCGCGCTGGAGCTACGTCATCCCCAACATCTACACCTGGGACGGCTACGCGCCGCCGCCGCTGTACGCGAAGACGGGCGCGTGGACGATGCAGACCACCCGGCAGACCGGCCTGTACGGCTCGGCCCGCTGGCGCCTGACGGACGCGCTGTCGCTGCTGACCGGCGTGCGCCTGACCAACTGGAGCCGCCAGACCGACGCCTTCAACACCGCCGGCCTGTACACCGGCACCACCGGCGTACAGCGCGTGCACCGCAAGGCCACGCCCTTCGTCGGGCTGGTCTACGACATCACGCCCGAGCTGAGCGCCTACGCCAGCTACGGCCGCATCTTCAACCCGCAGAACTACAAGGACGTGAACAACCAGCCGCTGCCGCCGGTGCAGGGCAGCAACGCGGAGCTGGGGCTGAAGGGCCAGTTCCTCGACGGCCGGCTGAACGGCAGCTTCGCGCTGTACGAGACCAAGCAGGACAACTTCGGCGTGCGCGACAGCAGCGTGCCGCCGGGCACCCTGCCCGACGGCGGCTCCGCCTACCGCGCGGTGAGCGGCACGCGCTCCTACGGCTTCGAGGCCGAGCTGTCGGGCTACGTCACGCCGCGCTGGCGCATCGGCGCGGGGCTGACGCGCACCAAGGTCGAGCGCAACGCCAGCGACCTGATCTACGCCAACTTCCCCGAGTACCTGATGCAGCTGTCCACCGACTACCAGTTCGGCGGCGCGCTGGCGCCGCTGTCGCTGGGCGGCAGCCTGCAGTGGCAGACCAAGATCGAGGGCTTCAACATCCCGCACCCGCTGCTCGGCGCGGTGACGGTGACCGACCCGCCCTACGCGCTGCTGAACCTGCGCGCGACCTGGCGCTTCAACGACCGCCTGAGCGCCACGCTGGCGCTCAACAACGTCACCAACAAGAAGTACTGGGCCAACCTAGACTACGCCAACTACGGCGACCCGCGCAACGTCATGCTGACGGTGCGGGCGAAGTTCTGACCACCGCCGCGCACGAAAAAAAGCGCCTGCCCAGGACGGCAGGCGCTTTTTTCTTAGGGCTGTTCAGCCCGCGTCAGTTGCGGTACGGGTTGTTGGGCCGGCGGTCGTAGCGGTTCGGCACGCCGTCGCGGTCGCGGTCCCAGCGGCCGGCGCGGTACTCCCAGCGGCCGTTGCGCTCGCGCCATTCGGGCGCGCGGTAGGCATAGCCGGGGCGGGCCTTGACCCAGGTGCCGCGCACCCACACGTGGCGGTGGCCGCGCGCCTCCCAGTGGCCCGGCGCCCACACGTAGCCGCGGCGCGGCGGCGGCACGCGCTCGAAGCGCGGCGGCGGGGGCGGGCCGATCTGCACGTTGATGACGGGCTGGGCCTGCGCGGCGGTCGGCAGCGCGAAGCCGCCGATCGACAGCAGCGCGGCAGCGCCGGCCGCGAGGGTGATCTTCGAGAGTGCCTTCTTCATGGTGTGATACCTCGGGAGGGATGAACGAGCCTTCATCGTGCCGGCCCGTTGTGAAGGCGCCGTCAACCCCGAGCGAAGCTTTGTGTAAGGCTGTATCGCGTGTGTGCGATGCGCATGTCAGCGCTCACTCGCGCAGTTCGGGCACGTCTGCCGCGGCGGCCATCGCGGCGAAGCCGGCCTCGCTGGGGTGCAGGTGGTCGCCGCTGTCGAAGGCGGGATGCAGCATCAGCGCATCGTCCTTCGCGCGCAGCGCGGCGTCGAAGTCGATCACCGCGTCCACGTCCTGGCGGCCGCGGATCCAGCGGTTGACGGCCTGGCGCGTGCGCTCGTTGTCCTCGCTCCAGTAGGGCGAGCCCTTGAAGGGCGGCAGCGTGCCCAGCAGCACCTTCACGCCCTGCGCGCGCGCTTCGCCCACCAGCCGCTGCAGCCCGGCCGTGATGGCATCGGGCGTGGCCACGTCCCACGGCGGCACCAGCCAGACCGGCCGCTCGCCGCCGGCGGTGCCCCAGCCGATGTCGTTGATGCCGATGAGCACGATCACGTGGGTCACGCCGCTCACCTGCAGCGCATCGTGCGCGAAGCGGGCGAGGCCGCGCGGCCCGGTGCCGTCGCGCAGCAGGCGGTTGCCCGACAGGCCGGCGTTGAGCACCACCACCGGCGGCGCCTCGCGCGCGCCGCGCAGGCGGGCGGCCAGCCGGGCCGGGTAGCTGGCGGCGGTGCTGTCCGCGGCGCTCGCGCCCTGCGTGATCGAGTCGCCGAAGGCCACCACCACCTTGGCCGGCTGCTGCGCGATGCGCACGTCGATGGCGGTGACGATGGGGTTCCACGGCAGGTCGACCGGCGCGGCCAGGCGCGAGTGCATCACCTGGTCGCCTGCGGCGGCCTGGCTGCTCGCGGGGCTGGTCGCGTGGCC
This sequence comes from Xenophilus sp., assembly GCF_044462705.1. NCBI lineage: Bacteria > Pseudomonadati > Pseudomonadota > Betaproteobacteria > Burkholderiales > Comamonadaceae > Xenophilus > Xenophilus sp. Next base: position 3,105 of record NZ_JBIQNC010000191.1, on the reverse strand, counting down.
GGTGCCGATCACCGTGGCCTGCGGCAGGTGCAGGCTGACGGCCAGGCGCTGGTCGGCCGTCACCTCCAGCGCCACCGGGTCGCTCCAGCGCTCGGTGTGGGGCGCGAGCGTGGTGCCCGGCCGGCCGTCGAAGCGCAGCGGCCGCAGGGTGCCGGGCGAGAGCGCGTCCGGCCCGGTGCACAGGCCGACCCCGGCCGCGCCGACGACCAGGGGCTGGTCGCCGAAGCGGTTGGACAGGCGCACGCGCAGCGCATGGCCGCCGGCGGCCACGAGCATGTGCTGGCGCACGGTCTGGTCCTGCAGCACCAGCGGCGGCATGCCCAGCGGCAGCAGCAGGGCGCGATGGTCGTGCGCGGCGGCGATCCAGCCCGCCACCCATTCTTCGTCCTCCGCCGGCTCGGCGCGCACCGCCATAGGCCGCCAAGGCAGGCAGGCGCAGGCGAGCAGCCCGAGGCAGCGGCGGCGGGTGAGGAGCGAGGCGGGGGAAGCGGGCGCGAAAGGCAAGACCCCGCAGTGTAGGGACGCCGCGCCCGGCCGTTGCCGGTGCCTACCAGGTGTCCACGTAGGCGGTGGGCGCGTCCGGTGGCCGATGCGCCGAGGCCAGCCCGCGCAGCAGCCAGGCGCGCGTGTCGGCGGGGTCGATCACGGCGTCGATCTCCAGGGTCTGCGCCATGTTGATCGCCTCGCCGTCGGCGTACTGCTGCGCGACCAGTTTCCTGAACAGCGCATCGCGCTCGGGGCCTTCCGGCACGGCCTCCAGTTCCTTGCGGAAGCCCAGCCGCACCGCGCCCTCCAGCCCCATCGCGCCGAACTCGCCGCTGGGCCACGAGATGTTGAACACCGGCGCGTCGAAGCCGCCGGCCGTCATCGCCTGCGCGCCCAGGCCGTAGCCCTTGCGCAGCACCACCGCGAAGAAAGGCACCGTCAGGTGCGAGGCGATCATGAACATGCGGCAGACGTGGCGCACCTGCGCCTGCGCCTCGATGTCGGGGCCGACCATGAAGCCGGGCGTGTCGACCAGCGAGACGATCGGCAGCCCGTGCGCGTTGGCCAGTTGCATGAAGCGCGCGGCCTTGTCGGCGGCGTCGACGTCGATCGCGCCGCCCAGGTGGTGCGGGTTGTTGGCCAGCACCGCGACCGGGCGCCCCTCGATGCGCGCCAGCGCCGTCACCATGCCGGCGCCGAAGCCGGCGCGCAGCTCCAGCAGCGAGCCGGCGTCGAACAGATCGCGCATCACGGCGCGCACGTCGTACACGCGCAGGCGGTTCTCGGGCACGGCGTGGCGCAGCAGGCGCTGGTCGGCGCACTGCCAGTCGGCCAGCGGGCCCTGGAAGTAGCCCAGGTACTGCTTGGCCACGGCCACCGCCTCGGCCTCGTCCTCGACCAGCACGTCGATCACGCCGTTGGCCGACTGCACGCGGCTGGGGCCGATCTGCTCGGGCGTGAAGGTGCCCAGCCCACCGCCCTCGATCATGGCCGGCCCGCTCATGCCGATGTTGCTGGCGCGGGTGGCGATGATGACGTCGCAGCAACCCAGCAGCGCCGCGTTGCCGGCGAAGCAGCGCCCGTGCACCACGCCCACCACCGGCACCTTGCCCGACAGCGCCGCGAACTGGCTGAAGGTGTGGTTGTTCAGCCCGGCGACGATCGGCATGTCGGTGTCGCCCGGCCGGCCGCCGCCGCCCTCGGCGAACAGCACCATCGGCAGCCTGAGCTGGTGCGCGACGGCGAGCATGCGGTCCTGCTTGTGGTGGTTGCGCATGCCCTGCGTGCCGGCCAGCACGGTGTAGTCGTAGGCCATCACGACGGCGCGCGAGCGCTCGGGGCCGAAGTGCTTCGCGTTGACGCTGCCGATGCCGGTGACGATGCCGTCGGCCGGCGTGTTGGCGACCAGGTCCTCCAGGCTGCGGCGGCGCGTCTGCGCGGCGATGGCGAGCTGGCCGTACTCGATGAAGTTGCCGGGCTCGTCGGCCAGGTCGCACAGGTCGGCGACGTTCTCGCGCGCGGTGCGCCCGCCCTGCGCATGGCGCTTGGCGACGGCCTTCCCGCGGTTCGCGTCGAGCGTGGGCGCGTGGCGGTCGATCACCTTCTGCAGATCGGGGCGGATGGCGTCGAGGTCGAGTTCGGCGCCCTGCTGCACCTGCACGGCGCCGGCGTCGACGGCCTCCAGCCGCACCAGCGGCTGGCCCTCGGTGAGATAGTCGCCGGGCTGCGCGAGCAGTTCGACCACGCGGCCGGCCTGCGGCGCGTGCAGCAGGTGCTCCATCTTCATCGCCTCCAGCACGCCGAGCTGCGCGCCGGCCGGCAGGATGTCGCCCACCTCGACCTCGAACTGCACCAGCCTGGCCGGCATCGGCGCGCGCACGGTGTGCACACCCTCGGCATCGGCCTCTTCGGCAGCCGACGGTTCGGCGGCGTCCGGTACGGCCGTGGCGAGTGCCCTGCCGGTCTTCGCGATCGCGTCGGCGGCGGCGAGCAGGTCGCCGAGCTGCTCTTCCACGAAGCGCGTATGCACCGCCTGCGCCGCGAACTCGGGCCGCTCGCCGATGGCGCGCAGCAGCGCCAGGTTGGTGGCCACGCCCTCGATGCGGCATTCGGCCAGCGCGCGCAGCGAGCGGCGCTGCGCATCGGCGAAGCGCGGCGAGGCGCTGCTGACGATCAGCTTGGCCAGCAGCGTGTCGTAGTGCGGCGAGGGTGCCAGGCCCGCGTAGCCCTGCGTGTCCACGCGCACGCCGGGCCCGGTGGGCAGGTCGAAGCGCGCCAGCCGGCCGCCGCTGGGGCGCGCCTGGCCCTGCGCATCCAGCGTCTCGGCGTTGATGCGCCACTGGATGGCGAATCCCCGCTGCGGCGCCGTGGCGTCCGGCTGCACGCCGAGCTGCGTCAGCGTCTGCCCGGCCGCCACGCCGATTTGCAGTTGCACAAGATCCAGCCCCGTCACGGCCTCCGTCACCGTGTGCTCCACCTGCAAGCGCGGGTTGGCCTCGATGAAGACGAAGGGCAGGGCGGCCGCGCGCTCGTCCACCAGGAACTCGAAGGTGCCCAGCCCGCGATAGCCGACCTGCTGCGCCATGCGCAGCGCCGCCTGCGTGATGCGCGCGCGCAGCG
>NZ_JBIQNC010000190.1:0-9096 GCF_044462705.1 Xenophilus sp. | reverse complement strand
GGTCCACGTGACCGATCGTGCCCACGTTCACGTGCGGCTTGGTGCGCTCGAACTTGCCTTTTGCCATTTTCTCGACTCCGAAAAATACGGGATCAGTTGCACATCGGAGCAGCAGCCCGTCGCTGCACACGCCCCTGAGAAAAAACTGGTGCCCTTGGCGGGAATCGGACCCGCGACCTCTCCCTTACCAAGGGAGTGCTCTACCACTGAGCCACAAGGGCAGCACGAAAACCGTCTGCCTGTCCGGCGATCGGCGGCCTGTCTGGAGCGGGAGACGGGAATCGAACCCGCGTCATCAGCTTGGAAGGCTGGGGTTCTACCATTGAACTACTCCCGCGTCGTGACGCGAGACCCGCCCGCGGCATGCACTTCGGTGATCCCTGTTGATCCCTGGCGCCTGACAAAACCATCGAGTCGCTGGTGGAGAGGGCTGGATTCGAACCAGCGTAGGTATTAACCGGCAGATTTACAGTCTGCTGCCATTAACCACTCGGCCACCTCTCCGGCGAACCCGGGACTATAGCATGGTCTGAGCGGCCCGTCGACGTGCCGGCAAGAAGAAGTCGCAGCGCCGCATTGCCCGGGAAACCACAGGAGGGCAAGGGTTTACCCCTATTTTTATGTTGCAGCGCACAATTACCCGGATGAAAGCACTTCTTCTGCCGGGCGCGCGCCGGCCGGACCGGCCGCGGCGGGTCAACCTCGCGCTGCAGGGCGGCGGCTCGCACGGCGCCTTCACCTGGGGCGTGCTGGACGCGCTGCTGGAAGACGGCCGCCTCGACTTCGACGGCATCAGCGGCGCCAGCGCCGGCGCCGTCAACGCGGTGGCGCTAGCCCACGGCATGGCGGCGGCCCGCGCCGCCGGAGGCGACGAGGCGGCCGCCCGCGCCGCGGCGCGCCAGACGCTGGAACGGGTCTGGCGCCGCGTGGCCGGCGTCGGCGCGCCCGGGGCCATGGCGCAGCAGTTCGCCCGGCTGCTGTTCGGCGGGGCGCCCGCGCTGCGCGTCGATCCCTGGGCCTCGCCCTACCAGTTCAATCCGCTGGACATCAACCCGCTGCGCGCGCTGCTGGACCAGGAGATCGACTTCGAGGCGATCGCGGCGCAGCAGGCGCCGCGCGTCTTCGTCTCGGCCACGCAGGTGCGCACCGGCCGCGCCGAGATCTTCAGCGGCGAGCGCCTGACGCTGCAGGCGGTGATGGCCTCCACCTGCTTGCCCACCGTCTTCCAGGCGGTGGAGATCGACGGCGAGCCCTACTGGGACGGCGGCTATGCCGCCAACCCGGCGCTGCTGCCGCTGATCACCCAGTGCGAGAGCGCGGACATCGTGCTGGTGCAGCTCAATCCGCTGACGCGCGCCCAGACGCCGCGCACCCCCTTCGAGATCGCGCAGCGCATGAACGAGATGGCGTTCAACGCCAGCCTGCTCGCGCAGATGCGCAGCATCGACTTCATCCACCAGTTGCTGGCCGACGGCCGCCTGCAGGAGGGCCGGCAGTACCGCCGGCTGCTGCTGCACCGCATCGACGTGGACAGCGCGCTGGACGAACCGCTGGATGCCGCCACCAAGCTCTCGACCGACATCCGCATGATCGAGCGCCTGTTCGAGCACGGCCGGACGGCGGCGCACGACTGGCTGGCCCGGCATTTCGACGACCTGGGCCGCCGCGGCACGGTGGACATCCAGCGCGACTATGTCGCCGGCGACGCCGCGGCGCCGCTGGCGCCGGCCATGCAGCGCGCCTGAGCCGGCGCCCGTCTTCGTCAGCCCTGCTGCGTGCGCTGCGCGTCGCGCCAGGCACGCGCCTGGCCGAAGTGCCCGCAGCCGATGAAGGGCACCGGCGGGCGCTGCGCCGACAGCGGCGACGGATGGTTGGACATCAGCAGCTTGTGGCGCTTGCCGTCGATGAAGCTGCGCTTGCTCTGCGCATGCGAGCCCCACAGCATGAAGACGACCGGCCGCTCGCCGTCGGCGACGTGGCGGATCACGGCGTCGGTGAGCACCTCCCAGCCGCGGCCGGCGTGGCTGGCCGGCTGGCCCTCCTCCACCGTGAGGCAGGTGTTGAGCAGCAGCACGCCGTTCTTCGCCCACTTGACCAGGCTGCCCCCGGGGTTCGGGAAGGGCGGCGGCGGCGTGCCGAGGTCGCGCTCCAGTTCCTTGAAGATGTTGCGCAGCGAGGGCGGCAGCGGCACGCCCGGGGCCACCGAGAAGGCCAGCCCTTCGGCCTGGCCGCGGCCGTGGTACGGGTCCTGGCCGAGGATGACGACGCGCACCTCCTCAGGTGGCGTGAGTTCGAGCGCGCGCAGCGGCTGCGGCGGGAAGATCACCGCCCCGGCCTTCAGCCGCTGGTAGAGGAAGTCGAGCAGCGCCAGGCCCGTCTCGCTGCCGAAGAAGGCGTCCACCAGCGGCTGCCAGCCGGGTGCGACGGGCCAGTCGGCCGGGTCGGCGGACTGCAGTTGGGTGGAGGGAACCGTCGTCATGGCTCAGCGGAACAATTGGGCCAGCGCCTCGCCCGGCTCCTCGGCGCGCATGAAGCTTTCACCGACGAGGAAGGCGTCCACGCCCGCATCGCGCAGCGTCTTCACGTCCTGGCGGGCGGCGATGCCGGATTCGGTGACGAGCAGCCGGTCGGCCGGCACGCTCGAGCGCAGGTCGAGCGTGGTCTGCAGCGAGACCTCGAAGCTGCGCAGGTTGCGGTTGTTCACGCCCACCAGCGGCGTGCGCAGCTTCAGCGCGCGCTCCATCTCGGCCGCGTCGTGCACTTCCACCAGCACGGCCATGCCCAGCGACAGGGCGATGGCCTCGAAGTCGCGCATCTGCGCGTCGTCCAGGCAGGCGGCGATGAGCAGGATGCAGTCGGCCCCGATGGCGCGCGACTCGTACACCTGCCAGGCATCGACCATGAAGTCCTTGCGCAGCACCGGCAGGCCGCAGGAGGCGCGGGCCTGCTTGAGGTAGTCGATGCTGCCCTGGAAGAACTGGCGGTCGGTCAGCACCGACAGGCAGGCCGCGCTGATGGCGCCGTCGCCCTCCGCATAGCTCTGCGCGAGGTCGGCCGGGATGAACTCGCCGCTGCGGATCACGCCCTTGCTGGGGCTGGCCTTCTTGATCTCGGCGATGACGGCGGCCTGGCCGGCGGCGATCTTGGTGCGCATCGCGCCCACGAAGTCGCGCGTGAGCACGCGGCTCTCGGCGTCGGCGCGGATGGCTTCCAGCGGCACGCGCTTGCGCACCGCGGCCACTTCCTCGTGCTTGACGGCAACGATCTTGTTCAGGATGTCACTCATGGTCCGATGTCTCCCCTCTCAGGCCGCGGCGTCGGCCTGCCGGCTGAACGCCGCCACCTGCGCCAGCTTGTCCCGCGCCGCGCCGGAGTCGATGGCCTCCCGCGCGCGGGCGACGCCGTCCTTCATGGTGGGCGCCACGCCGGCGGCGTACAGCGCCACGCCGGCGTTCAGCAGCACGATGTCGCGCGCGGCGCCTTCCCGGCCCTCCAGCACCCCGCGCAGCATGGCCAGCGATTCCTGCGGCGTGGCGACCTTGATGCTGCGGTTGCTCTGCATCGGCAGGCCGAAGTCCTCGGGATGGATCTCGTACTCGCTGATCTGCCCGTCCTTGAGTTCGCCGACCATGGTGGCGGCGCCCAGGCTGACCTCGTCCATGCCGTCGCGGCCGTAGACGACCACCGCGTGCTCGGCCCCCAGACGCTGCAGCGCGCGCACCTGGATGCCCACCAGATCGGGGTGGAACACTCCCATGAGGATGTTGGGCGCGCCGGCCGGGTTGGTCAGCGGGCCGAGGATGTTGAAGAAGGTCTTGACGCCCATCTCGCGCCGCACCGGCGCCACGTTCTTCATGGCCGGGTGGTGGTTGGGCGCGAACATGAAGCCCACGCCCGTCTCGGCGATGCTGCGGGCGATCTGCTCGGGCGATGCCTGGATGTTGACGCCCAGCGCCTCCATCACGTCGGCGCTGCCCGACTTGCTCGACACGCTGCGCCCCCCATGCTTGGCCACCTTGGCGCCCGCCGCGGCGGCCACGAACATCGAGCAGGTGGAGATGTTGAAGGTGTGCGAGCCGTCGCCGCCGGTGCCCACGATGTCCACCAGGTGCGTGGGATCGGCCACCGGCACCTTGGTCGACAGCTCGCGCATCACCTGCGCCGCGGCCGTAATCTCGCCGATGGTCTCCTTCTTCACGCGCAGGCCGGTGGTGATGGCGGCCACCATCAGCGGCGAGATCTCGCCCTGCATGATGAGCCGCATCAAGTGCAGCATCTCGTCGTGGAAGATCTCGCGGTGCTCGATGGTGCGCTGCAGCGCTTCCTGGGGGGTGATCATGGCGGGAACTCCTCTCGTTGGATTCTCTGGGGCGCTCAGCGCTGCGGCACGGGCGCGTCGCTGAAAGCCAGCTTCAGGCCGAAGGCGACGATCATCAGCCCGGCCGCGCGCTCGAACCACAGCAGCGCCCGGCCGGCGGCGCCGGCGCGCCGCGCCACCCAGGCGGCCGCGACGGCCCAGCCGAAGCAGACCCACAGCGCGTTGAAGTTGAACAGCAGGCCCAGCGCGAGGAACACCCACGTCGGGTGCTGTGCGCCGGCCGGGATGAACTGCGGCACGAAGGCCAGGAAGAACAGCGCCACCTTCGGGTTGAGCGCGTTGGTCAGGAAGCCGCGGCGGAACACCTGCCAGCCCTCCCCGGGCGCCAGCCCGGCGACGCCCGCGCGGCCGCCCGCCGCCATCTGCGCCGCCAGCGCCGGCTCGCGCGCGCGCAGCATGCCGATGCCGATCCACACCAGGTAGGCCGCGCCGGCCCACTTGAGCAGCATGAAGGCGGTGGCCGACGCCGCCACCAGCGCGCTGACGCCCAGCGCCGCCGCCACGATGTGGACGCAGCAGCCGGCCGTGATGCCCAGCGAGGCGATCAGCCCGGCCCGCACGCCCTGTCGCAGCGCCCGGCTGACGATGAAGAACACGTCGACGCCCGGCGTCAGGTTGAGCAGCAGGCCGGCGACGACGAAGAGCAGGAGCTGGTGGGCGTCAGGCATGCGGCATCCTCGCCGTTCAGGGGCGCGACAGGAACTCGCGCACTGCCTCGGCGGCACGGTCCACGCCCGCCGCATCCACGTCCAGGTGCGTGACGAAGCGCAGCCGGTACAGGCCGGTGGCCAGCACGCCGCGCGAGCGCAGGTGCGCGATCAGCCCGGCGCCGCGCGCGGCAGCCTCTCCTTGCAGATCGGCGAACACGATGTTGGTCCGGGGCGGCTGCACCGCCAGCCCCGGGATGCCGTCCAGGCCCTCGGCCAGCCGGCGCGCCAGCGCGTGGTCGTCGGCCAGGCGGTCGACGTGGTGGTCCAGCGCATGCAGCGCCGCCGCGGCCAGCACGCCGGCCTGGCGCATGCCGCCGCCGGCCATCTTGCGGATGCGGTGGGCGCGGGCGATGAACGCGCGCGAACCGAGCAGCGCCGAGCCCACCGGCGCGCCCAGCCCCTTGCTGAAGCAGACGGAGACGCTGTCGAAGCCGCCGGCGATGCGGCGCGCCTCGGCCCAGGCGTCGCCGCCCTGGCCGGCCTGCGCCACGCCGGCGTTGAACAGGCGCGCGCCGTCCAGATGCGTGGCCAGGCCATGCCGGCGCGCCAGGGCCGTCGCTTCGTCGAGGTAGGCCTGCGGCAGCACCTGGCCGCCCAGCGTGTTCTCCAGCGCCAGCAGCCGGGTGCGCGCGAAGTGCGCGTCGTCGGGCTTGATGGCGGCCTCGATCGCCGCCAGCGGCAGCGTGCCGTCGGGTGCGTGCTCCAGCGGCTGCGGCTGCACGCTGCCGAACACCGCCGCGCCGCCGCCTTCCCAGCGGTAGCAGTGCTGCTGCTGGCCGACGATGTACTCGTCGCCGCGTCCACAGTGGGCCAGGATGGCGCACAGGTTGCTCTGCGTGCCGGTGGGCACGAACAGCGCCGCCTCGAAGCCCAGGCGCGCGGCGATCGCCTCCTGCAGCGCGTTCACGCCCGGGTCGTCGCCGAACACGTCGTCGCCCACCGGCGCCCCCGCCATCGCCGCGCGCATGGCCGGCGTGGGTTGGGTGACGGTGTCGCTGCGCAGGTCGACGGGGGCGGGCGTCATGGGCGGCGTGCCTTCTTCATTGCAGGAAGTTGCGCAGCATGGCGTGGCCATGCTCGGTGAGGATCGACTCCGGGTGGAACTGCACGCCCTCCAGCCGCACCGCGTGCGCGAAGCCGGTGTGGCGCACGCCCATGATCTCGCCGTCGTCGGTCCAGGCGGTCAGCGCCAGTTCCTCGGGACGGCTGTCGCGCTCGATCGCCAGCGAGTGGTAGCGGTTGACGGTGAAGCGCTCGGGCAGGCCGGCGAACACGCCCTCGCCGGTGGTCGTGATCTCGCTGACCTTGCCGTGCATGAGCTGCTGCGCCCGCACGATCTTCGCGCCGAAGGCCGCGCCGATGGACTGGTGGCCCAGGCACACGCCCAGGATCGGCAGCCGGCCGGCGAAGGCCCGGATGGCCGGCACCGACACGCCCGCCTCGGCCGGCGAACACGGCCCGGGCGAGATCACGAGGCGCGTCACGCCCGCGTCGATGCGCTCGCCGATGCCCTCCAGCGTGATCTCGTCGTTGCGCACCGTCTCCACCTGCGCGCCCAACTCGCCGAAGTACTGCACCAGGTTGTAGGTGAAGGAGTCGTAGTTGTCGATCATCAGGAGCTTGGTCATGGCGGTCACTCCAGTCCTTCTTCCACCAGCTCGGCGGCACGCAGCAGCGCCCGCGCCTTGGCCTCGGTCTCCCTCCATTCCATCTCGGGGATGGAGTCGGCCACCACGCCGGCCGCGGCCTGCACGTGCAGCACCTGGTCCTTGATGATGCCGGTGCGGATGGCGATGGCCACGTCCATGTCGCCGGCATAGCTGATGTAGCCGCAGGCGCCGCCGTACAGGCCGCGCTTGGTGGGCTCCAACTGGTCGATCAGCTCCATCGCGTGCACCTTGGGCGCGCCGGTGAGCGTGCCGGCCGGGAAGGTGGCCTTGAGCACGTCGATGGCGTCCATGCCGTCCTGCAGGATGCCTTCCACGTTGCTCACGATGTGCATGACGTGGCTGTAGCGCTCCACCGCGAAGGCCTCGGTCACCTTCACGCTGCCGGTCTTGGCGATGCGGCCGATGTCGTTGCGCGCCAGGTCGATCAGCATGACGTGCTCGGCGCGCTCCTTGGGGTCGTTGACCAGCTCCACCTCGGTGGCCTTGTCCAGCTCGGGCGTGGCGCCGCGCGGGCGCGTGCCGGCCAGCGGACGGATGGTGATCTTCTGCTCACCCTCGGCGGTGTGCTCCTGGCGCACCAGGATCTCCGGCGAGGCACCGACGACATGGTGGTCGCCCATGTCGTAGTAGTACATGTAGGGGCTGGGGTTGAGCGAGCGCAGCGCGCGGTACAGCGACAGCGGCGACTCGGTGTAGCGCTTGCTGATGCGCTGGCCCACCTGCACCTGCATGAAGTCGCCGGCGGCGATCAGCTCCTTGGCGCGCTCCACCGCCTTCAGGTAGTCGGCCTTGGCGAAGGGCCGCTCGGGCGGGTACGCCTGCGTCGGCTTGACCTGCGGCGCGCTCACCGAGTACTTGAGCTTGTCCTTGAGCTCACGCAGCCGGCGCTTGGCCTTGGGGTAGGCCTCGGGCTGCTTCGGGTCGGCGTAGACGATGAGATACAGCTTGCCCGAGAGGTTGTCGATGACCGCCAGTTCCTCGCACTGCAGCAGCAGGATGTCGGGGCAGCCGATGGTGTCGGGCGGGCAGCTCGCCTCCAGCTTCTTCTCGATGTAGCGCACCGCGTCGTAGCCGAAGTAGCCGGCCAGCCCGCCGCAGAAGCGCGGCAAGCCGGGCGAGAGCGCCACCTTGAAGCGCTTCTGGTAGGCGGCGATGAAGTCCAGCGGGTTGCCGCCGGCCGTCTCCACCACCTGGCCGTCGGTCACGACCTCGGTGCGCGCCTCCGCGCCGAAGCCGCGGGCGCGCAGCAGCGTGCGCGCCGGCAGGCCGATGAAGGAATAGCGGCCAAAGCGCTCGCCGCCGACGACGGACTCGAGCAGGAAGGAATGCCGGCCGCCGCCCTGCTGCCCTTGCGAATAGGCCAGCTTGAGGTAGAGCGAGAGGGGCGTCTCGAGGTCGGCGAAGGCCTCGAGCATCAGCGGAATGCGGTTGTAGCCCTGGCTGCTGAGGCTCTTGAATTCGAGTTCGGTGATCACGGGGTCTCCACGGGCCGGCGGCGGTGCGGTGTCCGGGCGTCGGCGTTCATTCACGGGATCGGTTCGCGGCGGCGGCGAACCACGTAGGCACGGCGGGCGCCGTGCAGGTCAGGCAGACAGCGACGCAGGCTTGCGCCAGGGCCAGGCTCCCCGGCCTCCGCGACCTGTCTGAATGACCAGATGAACAAACATGGAGCGGGGAGTGTAGCCCAGCGCGTCAGCGCGCGGCGGCCAGTTCGGCCAGGGTGTCGATGAAGCCGTCGGCATCGACGCCGCGCACCGGCTGGCCGTGGTTGTAGCCGTAGGTGACCAGCAGCACCGGGCAGCCGGCCACGCGCGCGGCCTGCGCGTCGTTGCTGGAGTCGCCGATCATCAGCGTGCGCGAGGGCGGCGTCCCCAGCGCCTCGCAGGTCCTGAGCAGGGGCAGCGGGTCGGGCTTCTTGCGGTCGAAGTCGTCGCCGCCGAAGACGTGGTCGAAGCAGCCGGCCAGGCCCTTGGCCTCCAGCAGCGGCAGCGCGAAGGCGCGCGGCTTGTTGGTCAGGCAGGCCAGCCGCATCCCGCGGCCGCGCAGGGCCTGCAGGCCCTCGGCCACGCCGTCGTACAGGCGCGCGTGGCGGCCGTTGACGGCCCGGTAGTGCTGCTGGTAGAGCGTCCAGGCCTCGCCGTAGCGGGCCGCGTCGGCGCCCACGCGCTGCAGCACCGAACGCACCAGATGCTCCGAGCCCTTGCCCACCATCGTCTCCACCTCGGCCGGCGTCAGCTGCGGCAAGCCCATGTCGTCCAGCATGCCGTCCAGCGCGGCGACGAAGTCGCCCAGGGTGTCGACCAGGGTGCCGTCCAGGTCCACCATGGCGGCGTCGAAC
>NZ_JBIQNC010000189.1:7089-9136 GCF_044462705.1 Xenophilus sp. | reverse complement strand
ATGTTCTGCACCTGCTCGCGCATCTGCTCGATCAGCACCTTCATGTCGACGCCGACGCGCGTCAGCTCCAGAGTGGCCGACTTGGAGCCGAGGGTGTTGGCCTCGCGGTGCAGTTCCTGGATGAGGAAGTCCAGGCGCTTGCCGATCTCGCCGCCCTTGTCGAGCAGGGCCTCGATCTCGTCCAGATGCGCGGTCAGGCGGGTCAGTTCCTCCGCCACGTCGATGCGGATGGCGAAGGCGGTGGCTTCGGCCAGGGCGCGTTCCTGGGCGGCCTCCGGGGCGGTGCCGCCGGCCAGGCCCATGGCCTCCTGCCAGCGTTGCAGGAAGCGGGTGCGCTGCTGTTCCACCAGTTGCGGAACGATCGGCGCAGCCTGCCCGGCCAGGCGCCGCAGCGCGGCCAGCCGCTCGCGCAGCATGGCGGCCAATCGCTCGCCTTCACGCGCACGCGCGGCGACCAGGTCGTCGACCACCCGGCCTACGATGGCCGGCACGTCGAAGCCGGCGGTGGTGGGCGCGGCGGTGTCGCCGGTCGCCATGCGCAGCACGTCGGCGACGCTGAGCCCGCGTGCCTCCGGCAGCCAGGCGCGCACCGCATCCTGCAGTCCGTTGAGGCGCTGCAGCAGGCGGGCACTGGGTTCGGCCAGGCCGGCCGAAGGCAGGTCGACGGCGGCGCGCACCTCGACCTTGCCGCGCTTGAGCCGCCGGGTGAGCAGTTCGCGCAAGGCCGGCTCGTGCTGCCGCAGGTCTTCGGCGAGCTTGAAGCTCAGGTCCAGGTAGCGGCTGTTGACCGAGCGGATCTCGACCCCGAGGCGGCCTGCGGACGTCGTCCTGCCTTCCTTGTCTTCGGGGGTGCCGGACGGGCCGCTCTGCCCGCTGGCATAGCCGGTCATGCTGTAAACTGGCATCGAGCCTCGCTCTCGCTGTGTCGCTGTGTGATTGCGCGCCGCCCGGCCACTTTCGGTGCTCCCTCGGTGGCCGTTCCCGCGAGGTTCCGGCGATGCGCTCGCTTGCCGCTTTCCCCGCCTTCGGGCGAAACTCCCGATTATGTCAAAGGTCAAACCCGCGCCACTGCTGCCGGACACCATGATTGGCGGCTATCGCGTGATCCGCCGGCTGTCGGCGGGCGGCTTCGGCGTGGTGTACCTGGCGGTCGATCCCAACGGCCAGCAGGTGGCGATCAAGGAGTACCTGCCCTCGTCGCTGGCCAGCCGCGCGACGGGCGAGCTGACGCCGCAGGTGCCGCCCGAGAAGCTGTCGCTGTACCGGCTCGGGCTGAAGAGCTTCTTCGAGGAGGGGCGCTCGCTGGCGCAGATCTCGCACGCCTCGGTGGTGAGCGTGCTCAACTTCTTCCGCGAGAACGAGACGGTCTACATGGTGATGAACTACCTGGAGGGGGCCACCCTGCAGGACTTCATCGTCACCGCGCGCGACCTGAAGAAGGCCAAGGTCTTCCGCGAGTCCACCATCCGTTCGCTGTTCGACGAGATCCTGCGCGGCCTGCGCGTGGTGCATCAGCACAAGATGCTGCACCTGGACATCAAGCCCGCCAACATCTTCGTCACCAACGACGACCGCGCGGTGATGATCGACTTCGGCGCGGCGCGTGAGGTGCTGTCCAAGGAGGGCAATTTCATCCGCCCCATGTACACGCCCGGCTTCGCAGCGCCCGAGATGTACCGGCGCGACTCCTCCATGGGCCCGTGGACCGACATCTATGCCATCGGCGCGTGCATGTACGCCTGCATGTACGGCTACCCGCCCAACGACGCGCCCCAGCGCATCGAGAAGGACCGGCTGGGCCTGTCGCTCTCGCGCCTGCGCGGCGTCTACTCCGACGACCTCATCGAGGTGGTGGAGTGGTGCATGGCGCTGGACCCGCTGTCGCGCCCCCAATCCGTCTTCGCGCTGCAGAAGGAGCTCAGCCGCGAGGGCGAGCGCCGCTACACGCGCCTGTCGGTCGGCGAGAAGATGCGCCTGTCGCTGGACAACATGCGCTCGTCCGAAAAACGCACCCTGCCGAAGGCCGTGGCACCGACCACGCGGCCCG
>NZ_JBIQNC010000189.1:4954-6989 GCF_044462705.1 Xenophilus sp. | reverse complement strand
TCCGTCTACCAGGTCAGCCGCAAGGGCGGCCGCGCCACGAACGAGGACCGCATGGGCTACTGCTACACGCGGGAGTCCGGCCTGTTCGTGCTGGCCGACGGCATGGGCGGCCACCCGGAAGGCGAGGTGGCGGCGCAGCTCACGCTGCAGACCATCGCCGCGCTGTACCAGCGCGAGGCACGGCCGCTGCTGAAGGACGCCAAGACCTTCCTGGCGTCGGCCGTGATGGCGGCGCACCAGCAGATCATGCGCTACGCCAGCAACAAGGCCATGCTCGATACGCCGCGCACGACGGTGGTGGCCGTGGTGCTGCAGGACGGCACCGCCACCTGGGTGCATTGCGGCGACTCGCGCCTGTACCTGGTGCGCGAGGGGCACCTGCTGGCTCGCACGCGCGACCACTCGCACGCCGAGCGCCCGCGTCCGGGCGTCGTCGAGCCGGCCAACCGCAACCTGCTGCTCACCTGCCTGGGCTCGCCCACGACGCCGCTGTTCGAGGTCTCCGCGCCGACGCCGCTGCAGCAGGGCGACCGGCTGATGCTGTGCTCCGACGGCATCTGGGGCGTGATGGACGACACGCTGCTGGTGCGCACGCTGGCGTCGCGCCCGGTGTCCGACGCCGCGCCCGAACTGGTCGAGATGGCGCTGCGCCGCGGCGGTCCCAACGGCGACAACGCGACGCTGATCGCCATCGACTGGGAGACGCCCGACGCGCCGGGCTCGGCCGGCATCTCCACCGACAGCATCAGCGACGAGGTGTTCGCCTCCACCATCCAGGCGGGCATGCCGGCCGAAGGCGAGCTCGACGACCTGGACGACGACGCCATCGAGCGCTCCATCGCCGAGATCAACGAGGCCATCCGCCGGTCGGCTTCCCGCAAGACCTGACCGCGGGCCGCCCCTGCGGGCCGCGGGTTTTCCGTTCTTTCTTTCCTGCATCTTCTTCATGACTGCTTTCATCCGAAGCGGCGGCCGTGCCGCCGACCAGCTGCGCCCGGTGCGCATCACCCGTGGCTTCACCATCCATGCCGAGGGCTCGGTGCTCATCGAGTTCGGCCAGACGCGCGTGCTGTGCACCGCCTCGGTCGAGGAGAAGGTGCCGCCGCACAAGAAGGGCAGCGGCGAGGGCTGGGTGACGGCCGAGTACGGCATGCTGCCGCGCGCCACCCACACCCGCGGCAGCCGCGAGGCGGCCAAGGGCAAGCAGAGCGGGCGCACGCAGGAGATCCAGCGTCTGATCGGCCGCTCCATGCGCGCCGTGTTCGACCTGAAGCTGCTCGGCGAACGCACAATCCACCTCGACTGCGACGTGCTGCAGGCCGACGGCGGCACCCGCACCGCGGCCATCACCGGCGCCTTCGTCGCCGCGCAGGATGCGGTGGGCACGCTGCTAGCCGGCGGCGCCCTGGCCGCGTCGCCCATCAAGGGGCATGTGGCTGCTGTCTCGGTCGGCATCGTGCAGGGCACGCCGCTGCTCGACCTGGAGTACGTCGAGGACTCTGCCTGCGATACGGACATGAACGTGGTGATGACCGGCGCCGGCCACTTCGTCGAGGTGCAGGGCACGGCCGAGGGCGCCGCCTTCTCGCGCGAGGAGATGAACCGGTTGCTGGCGCTGGCCGAGAAGGGCATCGGTGAGCTGGTCGAACTGCAGAAGCAGGCGCTGGCCGCGCCGCTGAACAAGCAGTGAGGCCATGAAGCTCGTCCTCGCCTCCAACAACGCCGGGAAGCTGGCCGAACTGCAGCAGCTCTTCGGCGGCCTGGGCATCGAGCTCGTTCGCCAGGGCGACCTGGGCGTGGGCGAGGCCGAGGAACCCTTCCGCACCTTCGTCGAGAACGCGCTGGCCAAGGCGCGCCACGCCAGCGCCGCGACCGGCCTGCCGGCCATCGCCGACGACGCCGGCCTGTGCGTCGAGGCCTTCGGCGGCCTGCCGGGCGTGGACACCGCCTACTACGCCACGCAGTTCGGCTACGAGAAGGGCGACGACAACAACGTGCGCGCGCTGCTGGAGCAGATGCAGGGCGTGGCCGACCG
>NZ_JBIQNC010000189.1:0-4854 GCF_044462705.1 Xenophilus sp. | reverse complement strand
TGCAACTGGCCGCGCTGCCGCCGCTGGCGCTGTACATCCACCTGCCCTGGTGCCTGCGCAAGTGCCCGTACTGCGACTTCAACTCGCACGAGTGGCGGGACCGGGGCGAGGGCGATGCGCCGCTGCCCGAGGCACAGTACGTCGACGCGCTGATCGCCGACCTGGAGGCCGCGCTGCCGCTGGTGTGGGGGCGGCCGGTGACCAGCGTCTTCCTCGGCGGCGGCACGCCCAGCCTGTTCTCGCCCGAGGCCATCGACCGCCTGCTCGGCGCGGTGCGCGCGCGGCTGGTGCTGGAGCCCGGCTGCGAGATCACGCTCGAAGCCAACCCCGGCACCTTCGAGCGCGACCGCTTCCGTGCCTTCCGGGCCGCGGGCGTCACGCGGCTGTCGGTCGGCGTGCAGAGCTTCGACGACGCGCACCTGAAGGCCCTGGGCCGCGTGCACGACCGCGCGCAGGCCATCGCGGCGGTGGAGGAGGCCGCAGCCGCCTTCGACACCTTCAACCTCGACCTCATGTACGCGCTGCCCGGGCAGACGCTGGCGGGCCTGCAGGCCGACCTAGCGCAGGCGCTCGCGCTGCAGCCGCCGCACCTGTCGGTCTACCACCTCACGGTGGAGCCCAACACCGTCTTCGCCAAGTACCCGCCCGCGCTGCCCGACGAGGACCTCGCCTGGTCCATGCTCGACCACATCACCGAGCACACCGCGGCCGCGGGCATGAGGCGCTACGAAGTCTCGGCCTATGCGCGGCCGGGACACGCGTGCACGCACAACCTCAACTACTGGCAGTTCGGCGACTACCTGGGCGTTGGCGCCGGTGCACACGGCAAGCTGAGCTTCGCGCACCGCATCGTGCGCCAGACGCGCTGGCGCGACCCGCGCTCGTACCTGGAGAAGGCGCTCACCGGGCAGGCCGTGGCGAGCAGCGAGGACGTCGCGCTGGCCGAACTGCCCTTCGAGTTCATGCTCAACGCGCTGCGGCTGGCGCAGGGCTTCACGCTGGTGCAGTTCAGCGAACGCACCGGCCTGCCGGTCAGCGCCATCCAGCGCCCGCTGGAAGAGGCCGAACGCCGCGGTCTGGTGGCGCGCGACCTGCATCGCGTGTGGCCGACGCCGCGCGGCTTCGATTTCCTGAGCGATCTGCAGGAGATGTTCCTGTCCTCCTAGAATCCGCTGCCTCGGAGAGTTGGGTGAGTGGTTTAAACCAGCAGTCTTGAAAACTGCCGACGGGCAACCGTCCGTGGGTTCGAATCCCACACTCTCCGCCAGTTGTTGATGTTTCTCATCGACACTCGGTCAGTTCGGTATTCCGCCCCATCCGTTTACCCATCCGCCGGCAGTGCGACTGGGTGAGATGGCACGGGAGCTGGTGGCAATCTACTTGTATTGGTCGCCAGCCGCAGTGCAGAGTTCGATGCACCGGGCGATCCAAGTGTCGTACCAGTACCAAGCCCCCTCTACCTGGGCGCCGTAGCCCTTCGCTGGGTCCTTAGCGTTTTCTGCCTTCCACATGTCGACGTGTTCCGGTTGCGTGCGGAAGCGCGTGAAGCCCGCCTTCCTTACTTCTTCTGCCACACGCGAGGGCAGGTACTTGGCCCGCTCGACCTCCTTCTTCACCCAGAACTCCTTGTCGATCGTCTTGGCGAGTTCCGACTTTGGATCGATGAACTCGACGACGCGATCGGCTTGCCCCGGCCTGTTTACAAGCTTTTTCTTGAACAGTAGGCGATATGCGAAGCGAGGGCTGTTGTACTCATCGTGATTGAGCGCGGCATCGAACTCCGCAATGTACGCCCGCAGCCTCTCCGGAACTTGAGGCGAAGGGCCTCCCAGCTGGGTCTCTGACAGCTCGACGAATTGGATGCTGTACGTCAAGTGGGTGTCGAGCCCATGGGACTTGCCGAAGAGCTTCTTGACGTAATCGTTGTAGTTCAGCGCGCAGGCTTGGTACCTCCCACTGAGGTAGTTGTCGAGAGATCTCGTCATCTGATGCTCGATTTCGTGCCGAAGTCCGATCAAGAAACGAAGATTGTTGGCCGTGTCCTTGTCGATCGGGCTCGCTTGCTCGTTGAGGCAGCGTTCGAGCTCCCAGTACTTGAACGCACCGTTCTTCGTGCGATCGAACCTCAGCGTCGATACTGGTGGCAGTCATGGAGTGCTTTTCTTCTTCTGTCGCTCGACAGGCAGCGCTGCGCCGTCCGCCGGGACGTGCGCGGTCAGGGGCATGCGAATGCAAGGGGCGCGGCGGGCGCGCCCGGGGCCCTACGCCGAAGCCGTCAGGTTCCTCTGGAAGAACGCCGTCAACTTGTCGAACGGGATCTTGTCCATCCGGTCGTACAGGTCCACGTGGACGGCTCCCGGAACGATCACGAGTTCCTTCGGCTCCGCCGCCGCGGCGTAGGCGGTTTCGCTGAAGTAGCGCGAATGCGCCTTTTCGCCATGGACCAGGAGGATCGGCCGCGGCGCAACCTCCCGGATGTAGGTGAGGATCGGCAGGTTCATGAACGGCAGCGGCGTGGTGACCGTCCAGGCGTTGCCGGAGTTGACCGCCCGCGGGTGGTAGCCGCGCTTCGTTCGGTAGTAGTCGTGGTACTCGACCAGGAACGGTGCCTCGCCGTCCCTCAGCTCGTTGTAGGGCGGCTGGTAGGCGGGCTTGCCGGCCTCCGCGTCCTTCCAGCGCTGCCGGCCCAACTGCTCCAGCGCCTGCGCGCGCTGCGCCGGGGTCATGCTGTCGTCGTAGCCCTTGGACATGACGCGCGTCATGTCGTACATGGTGCTGGCGACGACGGCCTTGACGCGCTTGTCCACGGCCGCGGCGCTCAGTGCCATGCCGCCCCAGCCGCAGATGCCGACGATGCCGATGCGCTCGCGGTCCACGTTCGACAGCAGGCCCAGGCAATCCACCGCCGCGCTGAAATCCTCGACGCTGATGTCGGGCGAGGCGACGTTGCGCGGCTCGCCGCCGCTCTCGCCGGTGTAGGAGGGGTCGAAGGCCAGGGTGACGAAGCCGCGCTCGGCCATGGTCTGCGCGTACAGGCCGGAGGATTGTTCCTTCACGGCGCCGAACGGGCCGCCCACGGCAAGCGCCGCGAGCTTGCCGCTCGCGTTCTTGGGCTGGTACAGGTCTCCGGCCAGGGTGATGCCGTAGCGGTTCCTGAAGGTGACTTTCCTGTGGTTCACCTTGTCGCTCTTGGGAAACACCTTGTCCCACTTGTCGGTGAGTTTCACTGCCGACTGCGCCATGGCCGGGCCTGCGACGACGGCGCCGACGCCCAGGGCGGCGATTCCCGTGCCGGTCATCTTCAGCAAGCTGCGGCGGCCGACGTCGGCAACATCCAGCATGGCGACGTCGCTGCTCGTCTCGATGGTCTTGGTCATGATGGGTATTCCTTTCATGCGGATCGCTGCCGCGCGGAGACGGTTCAGGGCGTGACCCGTTCGATGCGCAGCTTGTACGGGCCGGGCTGGGACAGGACGGCGAGGCCTTCGTCGACCTTGCCCAGCGGCAGCAGGCTGCGCGAATAGGAGCGCGGCTCGACGAAGACCGCCAGGTTGCCCCACGGCGCGTAGTGGGTCAGTTCACCGGCCGCGGGCGCAATGCCCTCGGGGGCGCCCTGCACGGAGAGCCTGCGCGGCAGGTCGGAGACGCGTTCGATGGTGTCGTAGTCCGTCATCGTCAGGGACAGCGGCAGCAGCGATGCGAAATCCCTGGCGGTGGCGTTCTCGTACAGCGTGGCGGTGGCGACCTTGTCGCCGACGATCAGGCGGATCTTCATGGTGGATTCCTTCGGCGGCGCGGACGGAGTGCCGCGCGGCGTCTGGGCCATGGCATGGCCGCCGAATGCGCACGCTGCCAGCCCGAGGATCGGCCCGGCCAGCAGCGCCAGCGCCGCGCGCCTCGGCCGGTGCGTCGTCGTGGGTGCAGGCGTTTCCATGCCTCGAATGATCCCCGTCGAGGCCGGTCCTGACTAGCTAATGAATGCTTAAAGGCATTATTAGCTAGACTAATCGAATCCCCGCCCTGCATGCGAGACTGCCTCATGGCCAGACGCAACCTCAACGACCTCCTGTCCTTCGTCACCATCGCGCGCGAGGGCAGCTTCACGCGCGCCGCGGCGCTGCTGGGGGTGACGCAGTCGGCGCTGAGCCAGGCGATCAGCGGCCTGGAGGCGCGGCTTCGGATCCGGCTGCTGACCCGCACCACGCGCAGCGTCTCGCCCACGGCGGCGGGCGAGCGGCTTCTGAACGCGATCGGCCATCGCTTCGACGAGATCGAGGCCGAGCTGGACGCGCTGACCGAGCTGCGCGACAAGCCCTCGGGCACCGTGCGCATCACCTGCGGCGACAACGTGCTGCACACCCTCCTGCTGCCCAGGCTGGCGCCGCTGCTGCGCGAGTACCCCGACATCGCGCTGGAGTTCGATGTGAACTACGGACTGCGCGACATCGTGGCCGACCGCTTCGATGCGGGCGTGCGCCTGGGCAGCACGATCGACAAGGACATGATCGCCGTGCCGCTCGGCCCGCCGCTGCGCATGGCGGTGGTGGCCGCGCCGGCGTACCTGGCGGATCGCCCGGCGCCCAGCACGCCCCACGACCTCACGGCGCACAACTGCATCAACCAGCGCATGCCCACGTCCGGCGGGCTCTACGTGTGGGACTTCGAGCGCAAGGGGCGCAGGCTGAACGTGCGCGTGGACGGGCAGCTGATCTTCAACACCACGCAGCCCCAGGTGGATGCGGCGCTGGCCGGCCTGGGGATCACGCTGCTGCCCGAGGACGAGGTGACGGCGCACATCGAGGCAGGCCGCCTGGTGCGGCTGCTGGAGGACTGGTGCCCGCCGTTCGCGGGCTA
>NZ_JBIQNC010000188.1:0-9315 GCF_044462705.1 Xenophilus sp. | reverse complement strand
GCGTGCTGTTCGGCCTGCCGATGCCGATGGCCCGCGCCATGGCCCTGCGCGGCGAGGCCGTCGGCCACGACCGGGCCCGCATCCGCATGCTGTACCAGCCCGAGCAGACCAACAGCCGCGGCGACGTGCACGGCGGCGCCATCGCCTCGCTGCTGGACTGCGGCCTGGCCGCGGCCGTCCGCTCGCACGACCCGGCCGCCTTCGGCGTGGTCACCATCGACCTGACGCTGCACTTCGTCTCGGCCGGCGGCGGCGACCTGATCGCCACCGCGCGCTGCGAGCGGCGCGGCCGCTCCATCAGCTTCGCCCGCGGCGAGGTGCACACGGAAGACGGCACGCTGGTGGCGATGGCCACCGGCACCTTCAAGCTCGTGGCGCGCGCCGCATCGACACCCCCCAGCCCATGAACACCACCACACCCACCTCTTCCTGCGCCGGCGCGCTGGCCGGCATCCGCGTGCTCGACATCTCGCGCATCCTCGGCGGCCCGTACTGCGGGCAGATCCTGGGCGACCACGGCGCCGACGTGCTCAAGGTCGAGCCGCCCGGCGGCGACGACACGCGCACCTGGGGCCCGCCCTTCCGCGACGGCGTGGCCTCGTACTACCACGGGCTGAACCGCAACAAGCGCATCCAGCACCTGGACCTGACCACCCCCGAGGGCCGCGAGACGCTGCTCGCCCTGGCGGCCGAGGCCGACGTGCTGATCGAGAACTTCAAGACCGGCACCATGGAGCGCTGGGGCATCGGCTACGACGTGCTCTCGCAGCGCTTCCCGCGGCTGGTGTGGTGCCGCGTCTCGGGCTTCGGCAGCGACGGCCCGCTGGGCGCCCTGCCCGGCTACGACGCCGCCGTGCAGGCGATGACCGGCATCATGAGCATCAACGGCGAGGCCGAGGGCGGCCCGCTGCGCGTGGGCCTGCCGGTGGTGGACATGGTGACGGGCCTCAATGCCGTGATCGGCGTGCTGCTGGCGCTGCAGGAACGGCAGAAGAGCGGCAAGGGCCAGTTCGTCGAGGCGGCGCTGTACGACAGCGGCCTGTCGCTGCTGCACCCGCACGCGGCCAACTGGTTCATGGACGGGCGCAACCCCAAGCGCACGGGCAACGCGCACCCCAACATCTATCCCTACGACGCGCTGCGCACCGGCACCGACCCGGTCTTCGTCGCCGTGGGCAACGACCGCCAGTTCGCCGCCTTCTGCCGCGTGATCGGCCTGCCCGGCCTGGCGCAGGACCCGAACTACGCCACCGCCGGCGCGCGCTCGGTGCACCGCGACGGCCTCAAGCAGACGCTGGAGGCGCAACTCGCCGCCTTCGACGGCCGCACGCTGGTCGACGACCTGATGGCCGCCGGCGTGCCCGCCGCGCCGGTGCTGCCGGTGGACGCCGCGCTGCAGCACCCGCACACGCTGCACCGCGGGATGGTGGTGGAGATGGAGGGCGGCTGGCGCGGGCTCGGCGCGCCGGTGAAGCTCAGCCGCACGCCGGCCACGTACCGCCATGTGCCGCTGACGCCGGGCGAGCGCTTCGAGCCCCTGCCCTGATTCGAGAGACGACCCACCCCATCCGTTCACGCTGAGCCTGTCGAAGCGCCGCGCGAGGCTTCGATCCTTCGACAGGCTCAGGACAGGCCAAGCTCGGCCCGAACGGTGGGTGTCGATCGAACGTCCACTCGTCCGGACCGCCGTCGCCGACGCGACGGCATGCGGGGCGATGCGGTGGCAGGCGTCATGCGCCGGCGCTAAGGTGCCTCCATCCCCCTCCGCGGAGCCCCCATGAGCACCCTCGAGTTCCTCGTCCGCAAGTCCGACCTGGCCGACACCCGCGTGCGCGAACGCGATGACGTGCCGCTCGCACCCGGCCAGGCGCGCATCGGCATCGACGCCTTCGCGCTCACGGCCAACAACGTCACCTACGCCGCCTTCGGCGAAGCGATGGGCTACTGGCAGTTCTTCCCGACAGGCGAGCCCGAGTGGGGCAGCGTGCCGGTGTGGGGCTTCGGCCGGGTGCTGCAGTCCACGCACCCGGGCGTGGCGGTGGGCGAGCGGCTGTACGGCTTCTTCCCGATGGCCTCGCAGACTGTGCTCACGCCCGGCAGGCTGGCGCCCGAGCGCATCACCGACGGCTCGCCGCACCGCGCCGAACTGCCCGCCGCCTACAACCAGTATTTCCGCTGCGCGGCCGACCCGCTCTACACCGCGGACACGGAGGACGTGCAGGCGCTGCTGCGCCCCCTGTTCATCACCTCCTGGCTGATCGACGACTTCCTCGGCGACAACGGCCTGCTCGACGGGCAGGCCGTCGCCGTGCTGTCCAGCGCGTCGAGCAAGACGGCCTACGGCACCGCCTTCGCACTGGCGCAGCGCGGCGGCGTGGAGGTCGTTGGCCTGACCTCGGAGGGGAACCGCGCCTTCTGCGAGCGCCTCGGCTGCTACACGCGCGTGCTCGGCTACGGCGAGCTGGACCGGCTCGATGCGCAGGCGCCCAGCGTCTACATCGACTTCGCCGGCAACGGCGAGCTGCGCCGCGCGCTGCACGAGCGGCTGGGCGGCCTGCGCCACAGCATGGTGATCGGCAACACGCACGCCGGCCAACGCGCGCCGCAGGGCGAGGCGAAGACGCTGCCCGGCCCGCGCCCCGCCTTCTTCTTCGCGCCGGCGCAGATCAGGAAGCGCACGGACGAATGGGGCGCCGAGGTGTTCGGACAGCGGCTGGCGCAGGCCTGGCGCGACTTCACCGCGCGGGCGACGGACGACGCGGCGCCCTGGCTGCGCGTGGCGCATCACCACGGCCCCGATGCGATCCACGCCGTATGGCTGGACGCGCTGCAGGGCCGCGGCGATCCGCGCACCGGCCACATCGTCTCGCTGAAGGCCGGCGCCGGCTGACGAAGGCCGCGGCGCACCGACAATGCGCCGATGCCCGATGCCCCCGTCTCGCCCCACCCCTACGCCTCGCTCACGCCCGACACGGTGCTGGATGCGCTGGCCGCGCTCGGCCTGCACGGCGACGGCCGGCTGGTGGCGCTGAGTTCCTACGAGAACCGCGTCTACCAGGTCGGCGTGGAGGGCCTGGACGACCGCCGCAACGTGGTCGTCAAGTTCTACCGTCCCGGCCGCTGGAGCGATGCGCAGATCCAGGAGGAGCACGACTTCGCGGCCGAACTCGCGGCCGCCGAGGTGCCGGTGGTCGCGCCGCTGATGCTCCAGGGCGGCACCGTGCATCACCACGCCGGTTTCGCCTTCAGCGTCAGCCCCTCGCGCGGCGGACGCGCGCCGGAACTGCACGACTTCGAGGTGCTGGAATGGGTGGGCCGCTTCCTCGCGCGCATCCACGCCGTGGGCGCCGCGCGGCCTTTCGTGCACCGGCCGGCGCTGGACCTGGCGAGCTTCGGCACCGAGCCGCGGGAATGGCTGCTGACGCACCACATGGTTCCGCTGGACGTGCAGGCCGAATGGACGCGCGCCTGCGACCAGGCCCTGGCGATGATCGCCGACACCCCGCTGGCCGACCCGCCGGCCTCGGGCCTGGCGACGCTGCGCCTGCACGGCGACTGCCACCCCGGCAACATCCTGTGGACGCCCACCGACCGCGAGGGCGGCGGCCCGCACTTCGTGGACCTGGACGACGCGCGCACCGGCTTCGCCGTGCAGGACCTGTGGATGCTGCTGGACGGCGAACGGCGCGACCGCACCGCGCAGCTGTCGGGCCTGCTCGACGGCTACGAGCAGTTCCGCGAGTTCGACCGCCGCGAGCTGGCGCTGATCGAGCCGCTGCGCACGCTGCGCCTGCTGCACTATTCCGCCTGGCTGGCCCGCCGCTGGGAAGACCCGATCTTCCCGATCACCTTCCCCTGGTTCGGCAGCAGCGACTACTGGAAGGGCCAGATCCAGATGCTGCAGGACCAGTGCGAGGCGATGGCGGAGCCGCCGCTGGTGGTGTGAGGCTCAGCCCTTCTTCAGCTTGAGCAGATAGATCAGCACGTCGGCCATCGAGCTGTCGAGTTCCACGAAGCCCTGGAAGGCACTGCCTTCCTGCCAGAACGGGTCCCAGTTGTTGCGCTTGACGGCCTTCTGCCAGGCCTCCGAATTGACCGCCTGGCGCACGGCCTGGAGCAGCGCCTGGCGCCGTTCGGCAGGCACGTCCTTGCCCGTGAACACGCCGCGCCAGTTGGCCAGATCGACGTCGACCCCCTGCTCCTTGAAGGAAGGCATGCCGAGAAAGGGGCGCTTGGACGACACGCCGATGGCGCGCAGGCGCCCGCTGCCGATCCCCTCGGCGAATTCGCTGTAGCCCGCGATGCCGGCGGCGGCCTGGCCGCCCACGACCGCCTCCACCACCTGCGCGCCGCCCGGGAAGGGCCGGTACACCAGGTCGGCCGTCCGGCCGGCCACGCGGGCGAGCATGCCCGCGAACATGTGGTCCACCCCGCCGGCCGAGCCGCCGGCGATCGGCGTGCGGTCCGGCCGGCTGCGCAGCTGCGCCACCAGGGCCTTGGGGGTGGTGATGGGCGAATCGGCCCGCACGACCAGCACGCAGTAGTCGCTGGTGAGCCGCGCGACCGGCGCCACCCGGGCCAGCGTAACCGGCGGCTTGTGCAGGGCGATCGCGCCCGTCATCACCATGCCGCCCATCAGGAGGGTGTCGGCCGCGCTGCCGTAGGCCTCCACGTAGCGCGCCAGCCCGGGCGTGCCGCCCTTGCCGCCGAGGTTCTCGTACACCACCTGCGCGGCGGCCCCGGAGTCCACCAGGGCCGCGCCGAGCGCGCGGCCCGTCTGGTCCCATCCCCCGCCCTCGTTGGCCGGGATGAAGATCCTCACCTGCGGCAGCGCCGCATGCGCCTGTCCGATCGGCATGCATGCCCCGATCGCGGCAGCGCCGAGCCCCCCGAGCAGCCGTCTGCGGCTCGTTCCGAGACCTTCCCGTGTGTTGTGCACTTCACAGCCTTCGTTGAGAAAGACCGTCCCTGGAGGCGGCTGGCTCGCGGGCGGCGGCCGTGGCCCCGCCGCGCGATGCGCCGCCCTTGTTGTTCGGGCCGTACTCTAGGAACGATGGCTGTCAATCCGCTGTCACCGGCCCGAGGGGTTTCCCTCGGCGGAGCCGGCCCGGCTCACAGCGGCAGGGCATCGGCCAGCCGCGCCACGCCGGCCGCCGCACGCACACGCACGTCGTCGAAGACCTGCATCCGTCCGAGCTCGCCGTCCTCGTACACGGTCTCCAGCGCATCGTCCGCAGGCATGCCCTCGGGCCCGTCGATCCGCACCGTGCGCCAGCCATCGGCCGCGCCGCCGGCCAGCGTGAGCCGGCCCTTCTTCGACGCCTTGGAGGCATCGCCCACCGGCTGCTTGAAGACCTCGCGCCAGGCGCCGTCCACCTGCATGGCGGAACACTTCATCGCCCACTGCAGGGTGTCGCGGTTGCACTGCTGCAGCAGGCCGCCGCCCATGCCGAAGGCGACGTTCTCGGCCGCGAAGCCGTGGTGGTGCAGGTTGGCCAGCACCGTGCGCAGCGAACGCAGGTCGATGCCGTCGCCCTGGATGATGCGCACCATCTTCAGCACGCGATACCCCTTGCGGTTGGTGGTGGTGCCGAAGCGCGCGGCCAGGATGTTCGCCACCTTCAGCACCGTCTCGGCCGGGTCGCCGGAGTCGGGCCGCACCACCAGCGTGGCGCCGCTGCGCTCGACCACCTCCTTCAGCTCGCCACCCCACAGGCGGTCGCAGGCGTTGAAGATGTCGTAGCTGTCGCTCACCACCGCGAACACGGCGCCGGGCTTGCCGAACTGCGCGACCATGTTGCGGTACGCGTCGGCCTCGTGGTCGCGGCCCCAGCCGGTGATGGTGCTGTGCTCGGCGGCGGGGATCGAGAAGCCCGCCATCTCGCAGCCGTACCAGCGGCGGCCGGCCACCAGCGCCATCACCGTGTCGGTGCCCTGGAAGTTGACCAGGTGCGCCAGCCCGCCCAGCGCCGCCGACTCGTTGCTCGACACGCCGCGCGCGCCGAAGTCGTGCAGCTTGAAGCCGATCTGGCCCTCGGGGTCGTCGCTGTTGGCCTCCAGGTAGCGCAGCAGGACGGCCTTGGCCGCGGCCGAGATCGTGGCCACCGTGGTCGGGTACCAGATGGCGCGCAGCAGCTCGGTCTCGAGGTAGCTGGTGAGCCAGAAGCAGTCCGGATCGGTGTTTTCCACCGTCGCCAGCACGTTGTGCACCGGCACCACGCTGCCCTCGGGCACGGCGCGGATGCGCAGCGGCAGCCGGCCGCCGTGCCGCTCGACCAGGCGCAGCCAGCCTTCGCGGTTGAAGGGCTCGCCATGCAGGCCGAAGATCGCGGTGGCCTCGTCCACGTCGTCGCGCGTGACGGGCGTGGACAGGTATTCGCGCAGCCAGGCATGCAGCCCGAAGAAGACGGCATGCCGGAATGCGCCGCCGCGCGACTCCACATAGCTGAACACCGTCTGCGTGCCGGGCGGGTACTGCAGCCAGTGGCTGGCCTTGTACGAGTCGGTGCGCAGCAGCAGGTTGCTCCCCAGCGGGGACGAAAGGTTCGAGGTCATGTGAAAGCTCCTTTCACGATGGGCGCCGTCCACCGGCGCCCGTTGCCATGGACTGGGCGTTGCCTCAGTTCTTGCCCAGTCCTCCCAGGAAGTGATTGGCGATGAAGTAGTGGTCCTCGTACATGCGCTCGCGCATGTCCAGGAACTCGGCCAGCGGCACCCAGCGGGCCTGGGCCGCGTCGTCGGCGGCACGCACTTCCGTCAGCCCCGTCCACTGGTTGTGCGCCAGCTCGAAGAAGAAGGCGTGCGTGATGGTGCGGCCGCGCTGCGAGCGCTGCGGCGCGTCGAAGACCTCGCGGCCCTTCACGCTGCCGTGCAGCACCGGCACCGGCACCTTCAGGCGCGTCTCCTCCTTCAGCTCGCGGATGGCGGCGTCGAGCAGCCGCTCGTTCTGCCCGACGAAGCCGCCCGGCAGCGCCCAGGCGCCGCGCCCCGGCTGGAACTTGCGCTGCACCAGCAGGATGTGGCCGGCCTCGACCACCACCGCGTCGACGGTGGTGAAGATGGGCGGGAACTCGCTGCCGGCGTAGCGGTACTTGTCGCGGTAGTCGTCGAGGAAGGCGCGCTCTTCCACCAGCGCGGCGTAGTCGGCCGATTCGGCGAACTGCGCGAGGAAGCTCGCCGTGCCCTCGGGCAAGGCGTCGGGCGGGATCCGGCCGCGCCGCTCGGGATCGAAGTAGAGCTGCCGCACCTCGGTCGCATGGATGCTCTGCACGGCCTCGTTGGGCACGAACTCCCAGCGGGGGAACAGGCGCAGGTAGTAGCTGCTCGCGTCCTTCAAGTGCCCCACCAGTGCCACGCGGGCGTGCGCCGGGTCGGCGCCGTCCTGTGCGATGAGGCGGTCCACCGCCTGCTGGAGGGAGGCGATCCAGAGCTGGTCGTTGTAGGGCGAATCGCCCACGCCGGCCACGCTCACGCGCATCTGCTCGGCCTGGCCATGCAGGCAGGCGCGCACCATGCGCTCGCGCTCGTCCAAGGTGAAGGGATTCCTCACGCTGCGCGGCTGGCGGTCGGAGCCGACCACGACGATGACGCGCCGGGCGACGCGCAGCGCCTGCTCGATCAGGCGCTGGTGGCCGTGGTGAAGGGGCTGGAAGCGGCCGATCACGACCGCATACGGGAACGGGTGCGCCGGCGGGGCGGCGGCTGGGCTGCTGGCGTTCATTCGGGAATCCCCCAAGAAAAGCATCCTTCGTGGATGCCGTGCGGCAGAAGATAGCAGCCTTCGCCGGCGCCGTCCAATTTAGTTGTTCTATGCCACTATATGTGGCGCGCATGCCTTCACGCGAATTGCACCTTGTCCAGCCCATAGGCCTTGTCGGCCGAGCCCGGCAGGGTGCGGAAGGCGACGTTCAGCCGGTTCCAGGCGTTGATGGCCATGACGGCGAAGGTCAGGTCCACCAGTTCCTTCTCGGAGAACTGCGCGCGCGCCGCCTCGTAGTCGGCGTCGGGCACGCCCTGCGGCGGCAGCGTGCTGACCACCTCCGTCCAGGCCAGGGCGGCGCGCTCGCGCGCATCGAACAGCTGCGATTCGCGCCAGGCGGCGACGTGGTGCAGGCGCAGTTCGCCTTCGCCCGCCAGCTTGGCCTGCTTGACGTGCATGTCCAGGCAGAAGCCGCAGCCGTTGACCTGCGAGGCGCGGATGTCGACCAGGTACAGCAGCTTCGGGTCCAGTTCGGCCTTCTTGACCTGCAAGCTCAGCTCGACCATCTTCCTGAAGAGTTCGGGCGAGGTCTGCGAGGCGTTCAGTCGTTGGTTCATGGTGCTTTCTTCCTTCGGTGGTTGAGAAATGCGGACGGGATGCCATCAAGACGGCGCAGCCGCCCGGTTTGTGACAGCCGCCGGCGCAAGCGCGGCCGAGCCGCTAGCATTCAACCCTCATGACCGCCGCCGATCCGATCCGCCTGAACAAGCGCATGGCCGACCTGGGCCTGTGCTCGCGCCGCGAGGCCGACGCCTGGATCGAGCAGGGATGGGTCAAGGTCAACGGGCAGGTGGCCCCGATGGGGCTGAAGGTGGGCCCGCAGGACCGCATCGAGGTCGACCGCCGGGCCCAGGGCCAGCAGGCGCAGCAGGTGACGATCCTGCTGCACAAGCCGGTGGGCTACGTCAGCGGCCAGGCCGAGGACGGCCATCCGCCCGCCGTCACCCTGGTGCAGCCGCGCAACCACTGGCGCGGCGACGCCTCGCGCACGCGCTTCGCGCCGCAGCAACTGCGCGGCCTGGCGCCGGCGGGGCGGCTGGACATCGATTCGGTCGGCCTGCTGGTGCTCACGCAGGACGGCCGCGTCGCCCGCCGGCTGATCGGCGAGGACTCGGACATCGAGAAGGAATACCTGGTGCGGGTGAGCTTCGGCAACGTCGCCGCGAATGTGCAGGCCGCCTTTCCCCGCGAGCAGCTGGCGCGGCTGCGCCACGGCCTCGCGCTCGACGGCCAGCCGCTCAGGCCGGCCCGCGTCGACTGGCAGAACCCGGAGCAGCTGCGCTTCGTGCTCACCGAGGGCAAGAAGCGCCAGATCCGCCGCATGTGCGAGCTGGTCGGCCTGAAGGTGGTGGGCCTCAAGCGCATCCGCATCGGCCGCGTGATGCTGGGGCAGCTGCCGCAGGGGCAGTGGCGCTACCTGGGGGCGGACGAACGCTTCTGAAGCGGCGCCAACGCCGCGCCGGGCCCCGGCACGCGGTAAACGGGCCGCAGCGCGCTCCGCGCTAGATGTCGAGCACCAGCTTCTTGCCGGTGCAGCGCGACACGCAGATCATCAT
>NZ_JBIQNC010000187.1:0-9341 GCF_044462705.1 Xenophilus sp. | reverse complement strand
CGTTGCGCTCCTTGTGCGTGCCGACGCACGCACGGCGTCGCGCGCCTACAGGGGCGGGCTGTGGCGAGCTTCGCGACCCCCTTCCGCCGCGTCGACAGGCCCTGGTGCGAAGTCGGGCCTGAGCGCCGCCTTTCGCACCGCCCGCCGGTCTGCGCGCATCGCGGACCGGCTGTCATTCCTTTTCCGGCGCGGACGCGCAACGCCGCGCCCCGCCTCTCAAGACATGATCATTCTCGACAACGTCATCCTGCGCCGCGGCACCAAGGTGCTGCTCGACGGCGCGAGCGCCACCCTCAACCCCGGCGAGAAAGTCGGCCTGGTCGGCCGCAACGGCGCCGGCAAGTCCACCCTCTTCGCGCTGCTCAACGGCTCGCTGCACGAGGACGGCGGCAGCTTCTCCATGCCGCGCCAGTGGCGCCTGGCCCAGGTGGCCCAGCACATGCCCGAGACCGACGAGCCGGCCACCGGCTTCGTCATCGCAGGCGACACGCGCCTGATGGAGGCGCGCGCCGCCCTGGCCCGCGCCGAGGAGGTGCATGCCCAGGCCCCCGACGATGCCGAGGCCGGCATGGCGCTGGCGCAGGCCTACACCGACCTGGCCGACGCCGGCGAGCACGACGCCGCGCCGCGTGCGCAGGCGCTCATCCTCGGCCTGGGCTTCCAGGTGCACGAGCTGGAGCAGCCGGTCAACAGCTTCTCCGGCGGCTGGCGCATGCGGCTGCAGCTCGCCCGGGCGCTGATGTGCCCGAGCGACCTGCTGCTGCTCGACGAGCCGACCAACCACCTGGATCTGGACGCGCTCGTCTGGCTCGAAAGCTGGCTGCAGAAGTACGCCGGCACCATGATCGTCATCAGCCACGACCGCGAGTTCCTCGACGCCGTGACCGACGTGACCCTGCACATCGAGCATGCGAAGCTCACCCGCTACGGCGGCAACTACAGCAAGTTCGAGGACATGCGCGCCCTCAAGCTGGCGCAGCAGCAGGCCGCCTACGCGCGCCAGCAGGACAAGATCGCCCACCTGCAGAAATTCATCGACCGCTTCAAGGCCAAGGCCAGCAAGGCCAAGCAGGCGCAAAGCCGCGTCAAGGCGCTGGAGCGCATGGAGAAGGTGGCCCCGCTGCTGGCCGAGGCGGACTTCAGCTTCGAGTTCAAGGAGCCGGCCAGCCTGCCCAACCCGATGCTCAGCGTGCAGGACGCGTGCTTCGGCTATGCGCAGGAGGACGCCGGGCCGAAGGTGATCCTCTCCGGCGTCAACCGCTCGGTGCTCGCCGGGCAGCGCATCGGCATCCTGGGCGCCAACGGCCGCGGCAAGTCCACCTTCGTCAAGACCATCGCGCACGACCTGCCGCTCGTGTCGGGCACCGTCACCGAGGGCAAGGGCCTGGCCATCGGCTACTTCGCGCAGCAGGAACTGGACGTGCTGCACGAGGCCAGCAACCCGCTGGAGCACATGGTGCGCCTGGCGCGCGAGCTGGGTGCCGCCGCGCCCGGCCGCAGCAGCGAGCAGGACCTGCGCGGCTTCCTCGGCAGCTTCAACTTCAGCGGCGACATGGTCAAGCAGCCCGTGGGCACCATGAGCGGCGGCGAGAAGGCGCGCCTGGTGCTGGCGATGATGGTCTGGCAGCGCCCCAACCTGCTGCTGCTGGACGAGCCGACCAACCACCTGGACCTGGCCACGCGCGAAGCGCTGGCCGTGGCGCTCAACGAATTCGAGGGCACGCTGATGCTGGTCAGCCACGACCGGGCGCTGCTGCGATCCGTGTGCGACGAGTTCTGGCTGGTCGGCGGCGGCGCGGTGAGCGACTTCGACGGCGACCTGGACGACTACCAGCGCTACCTGCTGAACGAGGCCCGCAAGCAGCGCGAGCGCGCCCGCCTGGAGACGGCGGCGGACAAGGCGCCGCCGCCGGCCGCCCCCGCGGCTGCGCCCGTGGCGCCCGCAGACCCGCGCACCGAGCGCCAGCGCCAGGCCCGCGAGCGCCAGCAGACGGCCGAGCAGGCCAAGCCGCTGCGCAAGGAGCTGGCGCAGGTGGACGCCCGCCTGGCTGCCGCCGGCACCGAGCGCGACGCGCTGCACGGGCGCCTGGCCGAGGCGCTGCCGCCGGCCGAGCTGGCCGAGGCGGGCCGGCGCCTGAAGCAGCTCGAAGCCGAGATCGCCGGGCTGGAGGAACGCTGGCTCGTGCTCTCGGAACAACTGGAAGCGCTGGCCGGCTGACGCGCCGGGAACGGCTGCGCGCGCACGGGCTCTCACAGCACCATGCCCTCCGCCATCGAACTCGCCCAAGGCGATCCCGCGCTCGTCGCGGCCGTCCACCGCAGCCGCCGCCTGCTGGGCCGCAAGGCGCTGCTGGCGGCGGCGGCCGGCGCGCTGCCGCTGCCGGGCGTCGACCTGGCGGCCGACGCCGCCCTGCTGGCCCGCCTGCTGCCCAGCATCAGCGCCGAGTTCGGCCTGGCGACGCCGCAACTGGCGCACCTCTCGCCGCGCCAGCGCGAGCGGGTGCTGCGGGCCGCCAACACCATCGGCGCGGTGCTGATCGGCAAGCTCCTCACGCGCGACCTGCTGCTGGCGCTGGCCCGCCGCGCCGGCGTGATGCTCACCGCGCGCCAGGCCGCCCGCTGGGTGCCGCTGGCCGGCCAGCTGGCGGGCGCGGCGCTCGGCTACGCGGCGCTGCGCACGCTGGGCGAGCAGCACATCAAGGACTGCGTGCGGGTGGCCCGGGCCGCCCAGATGCTGCTGCCGGCAGCCCCGACGCCGCCCGCACTGTAGGACGCGGCCGGAACGTACACAGTTTGTGACGTAGGCGTCGGGGCAATGTGTACCATTGCTAGCTTTCCGCCAGTCGGAAACTTTCGTTGCGGGACATTTCTCCGAACTGCATGAACAACACGCTGTTGCCGTCCATCCGCTCCTTCCCCGCCCAGCCCCTCGCTCGCCGCTCCCTTCTCGCGGCCCTTGCTGCCTCCCCCGCCCTGCCTGCGCTGGCCCAGTTCCGGGTCGAGGTATCGGGTGTGGGCCTGACGCAGCTGCCGATCGCGCTGGTGCCGTTCAAGGGTGAAGATGCCTCGCCGCAGAAGATCTCGGAGATCGTCAAGGCCGACCTGGAACGCAGCGGCCAGTTCCGCGGCGTCGACGCCTCGGGCCAGTCGATGGACGAGAACGCCCGGCCCGACCTCACCCTGTGGCGCCAGCGCACGGCCGACTCGCTGGTGGCCGGCAGCGTCACCCGCCTGGCCGACGGCCGCTACGACGTGCGCTTCCGCCTGTGGGACGTGGTGCGCGGCCAGGACCTCGGCGGCCAGAGCTACACCGTGCCGCAGGCCGACCTGCGCCTGGCCTCGCACCGCATCGCCGACTACGTCTACGAGAAGCTCACCGGCGAGAAGGGCATCTTCTCGACCCGCCTGGCCTACGTCACGCGCGCCGGCGGCCGCTACACGCTGTGGGTGGCCGACGCCGACGGCGAGAACGCCCAGGCCGCCCTGGCCAGCCCGGAGCCGATCATCTCGCCCGTGTGGTCGCCCAACGGCGGGCAACTGGCATACGTCTCCTTCGAATCGCGCAAGCCAGTCGTCTACGTGCACTCGGTGGCGACGGGCCAGCGCCGGCTGGTGGCCAACTTCAAGGGCTCGAACAGCGCGCCGGCCTGGTCGCCGGACGGCGGCACGCTGGCCGTGACGCTCAGCCGCGACGGCGGCTCGCAGCTGTTCACCATCCCTGCCGGCGGCGGCGAGCCGCGCCGCCTCACGCAGAGCAGCGCCATCGACACCGAGCCCACCTACTCGGCCGACGGCGGCACGATCTACTTCGTGAGCGACCGCGGCGGCTCGCCGCAGATCTACAAGATGTCGGCCGGCGGCGGCAACCCGACCCGCGTGACCTTCTCCGGGTCCTACAACATCTCCCCGTCGGTCAGCCCGGACGGCCGGTGGTTGGCCTACATCACGCGCACCGGCGGCGCCTTCAAATTGCAGGTGATGGAACTGGCCAGCGGCACCGTGACGTCGCTGACGGACACCAGCGCCGACGAGAACCCGAGCTTCGCGCCCAACAGTAAGCTCATCGTCTACGCCACGCAGTTGCAGGGCCGGGAGGCCCTGATGACCACAACGCTCGACGGAAAGATCAAGGCACGCCTGGCCGGCAAAGCGGGAGACATCCGCGAGCCGGACTGGGGTCCGTTTCAGAAGCAGTGATCAACCAATCAAGATCAACCAGAGGAGTCCGACATGCTTAGACGTTCACTTTATTCGCTGGCCATCGTGGCGCTCATCGCCGGATGCTCGTCCGGCACCAAGCTCAACGACGGCGCGGCAGGCGCCGGCGGTGCGGGCGCCGGCGGCACCGGCGGCGCGGCCAGCGGCGTGGCACCCGTCACGATCGACCCGAACGCGCAGACGCGCCAGGGCCCGGTCGGGGTGGCACGGATCGTCTACTTCGACTTCGACAGCTACACCATCAAGCCCGAGTTCCAGTCGCTGATCGACGGCCATGCCCGCTTCCTGAAGGCCAACCCGTCGCGCCAGATCTCCATCGAAGGCCACACCGACGAGCGCGGCGGCCGCGAGTACAACCTGGCGCTGGGCCAGAAGCGCTCCGAGGCCGTGCGCCGCGCGCTCACCCTGCTGGGCGTGAACGACGCGCAGATCGAGGCCGTGAGCTTCGGCAAGGAGAAGCCGGCGGCCCAGGGCACGGGTGAGGACGCGTGGGCGCAGAACCGCCGCGCCGAGATCGTCTACCGTTGACCATGTCGATGCACCCTTGGCGGCAGGCGGCGCTTGCCGCCTTTGTTCTGTGTGCGTCCGCGGGCGCGCAGGCAGCGCTGTTCGAGGACGACGAGGCCCGCCGCGCCATCCTCGACCTGCGCCAGCGCGTCGAGGCGGTGCGCCAGCAGGCCGAGGCCGGCACGCAGGAGAACGCCCAGCTGCGCCGCAGCCTGGTCGAACTGCAGCAGCAGATCGACGGGCTGCGCGGCGAACTGGCGCGCATGACCGGCCAGAACGAGCAGCTCACGCGCCAGTTGTCCGAGATGCAGCAGCGGCAGGCCGACATCGACAACAAGCTCAAGGAAAACGAGCCCACGCAGGTGTCGGTGGACGGCCGCGAGTTCAGCGCCGACCCGAAGGAGAAGGCCGACTTCGATGCGGCGCTGGGTGTGTTCCGCGCCGGGCAGTTCGCCCAGGCGCAGACCGCCTTCGCCGACTTCGTCAAGCGCTACCCGCGCAGCGGCTACGCGCCCTCGGCGCTGTACTGGCTGGGCAATGCGCAGTACGCCACGCGCAACTACGCCGAGGCCATCGCGAACTTCCGCTCGATGCTCTCGACCGCGCCGGACCATCCGAAGGCGCCCGAGGCCGTGCTGTCGATCGCCAACTGCCAGATCGAGCTGAAGGACACGCGCGCGGCACGCCGCACGCTGGAGGACTTGGTCAAGGCCTATCCCCAGTCCGAGGCCGCGCAGGCCGGCCGCGAGCGGCTCAGCCGTCTGCGATGAGCCAGGATGCCACGGCGGCGGACACGGCATCCGCCGACCTGGCCCGCCGCTTCGGCGGACTCGAACGCCTCTACGGCGTGCCCGGCGCGGCCCGCATCCGCGCCGCGCACGTGCTGGTCGCCGGCATCGGCGGCGTCGGCTCCTGGGCCGTGGAGGCGCTGGCGCGCAGCGGCGTCGGAGCGCTCACGCTGGTCGACCTGGACCACATCGCCGAATCCAACATCAACCGCCAGATCCATGCGCTGGACGCGACCGTCGGCCAGGCCAAGGTGCAGGCCATGCGCGAGCGCATCGCGCAGATCCACCCCGGCTGCCGCGTGCTGCCGCTGGACGAGTTCGTCGAACCCGGCAACTGGGACGCGCTGCGCGATGCGGCCGTCGCGGCCAACGGCCCGGTGCATGCGGTCATCGACGCCTGCGACCAGGTGGCCGCCAAGCTCGCCATGGCCGCCTGGGCGCGCGGCCCGGGCCGCGGCACGCTGTTCATCACGGCGGGCGCCGCCGGCGGCAAGCGGCTGGCGCACCGGGTGGAAATCGACGACCTGGCCCGCGCCTCGCACGATCCGCTGCTGGCGCGCCTGCGCCAGCGCCTGCGCAAGCAGCACGGCGCACCCGGCGAGGGGCGCCGCATCGGCATTCCCTGCGTGTTCAGCACCGAGAGCGTCGCCCCGCCCGATGCCTCCTGCGCCCTCGAAGGCGGCGCCGACGGCAGCCTCAACTGCCACGGCTACGGCTCGGTGGTCAGCGTGACCGCCACCTTCGGCCAATGCGCGGCGGGATGGGTGCTCGACCAATTGGCCCGCGGGGCATGACGCCCGCTGTCCGCTGCAAGGCGCTTCGCAGCCGCGCATGAAAACGAAAAAGGCCTGCCGTGAATGCACAGCAGGCCTGAAGCTTGGATGAGGTGGTAGGACGTGCGCGACTCGAACGCGCGACCAACGGATTAAAAGTCCGCTGCTCTACCAACTGAGCTAACGTCCCTCTCGTCTTCTTGCTTCTTCTCGCCGGGGATCGCCCGTTTCGCAGCAAAGCGTGCGAGTATAGCGTGCCCTCTCCGGCCATCCTGCAGGCGGCGGCGCGCGCTCCGCCAGCATCCCTATCGCAGCGGCAACCCCACCATCGCCTGCAGCGCCTCGCGCGCCAGGCCCTCCACCACGTCGATGAGCACCAGCCCCTGCGGCGTGCACTCGAAGGTGGCCAGGTCGGTGTACACCCGCTTGACGCAGGCCAGGCCCGTCAACGGATAGGTGCAGCGCTCGACCAGCTTGCTGGCGCCCTGCTTGGTCAACAGGTCCATCATCACCCAGGTCTGCCTGGCGCCCGTGGCCAGGTCCATCGCCCCACCCACCGCCGGGATGGCGCCCTCCTCGCCCGTGCTCCAGTTCGCCAGGTCTCCGGTCGCGCTCACCTGGAAGGCCCCCAGCACGCAGATGTCGATGTGCCCGCCGCGCATCATCGCGAAGCTGTCGGCATGGTGGAAGTACGCCCCGCCCGCCAGCAGCGTCACCGGCTGCTTGCCGGCGTTGATCAGGTCGTAGTCCTCCTGCCCCTCGGCCGGCGCCGGGCCCATGCCCAGGATGCCGTTCTCGCTGTGCAGGATGACCTCGCGCCCCGGCGGCAGGTGGTTGGCCACCCGCGTGGGCTGGCCGATGCCCAGGTTGACCACGGCGCCGTCGAAGATGTCCTGCGCCACGCGGGCGGCCAGTTCGTCCTTGCTCCTGCGCCGGTAGCTCATGGTCGTGCTCATGCCGCCTCCCTGAAGCCGCCGGCCTGGGTGGCGGTGCGCTCGATCTTCACGATGCGGCTCACGAAGATGCCGGGGGTGACGATGGCCTCGGGGTCCAGCGAGCCCAGCCCGGCGATCTCGTGCACGCTGGCGACGGTCCTCTTCGCGGCCATCGCCATGACGGGGCCGAAGTTGCGCGCGGCCTTGCGGTAGGTGAGGTTGCCCCAGCGGTCGCCGCGCTCGGCCTTGATCAGGGCCAGGTCGCCGTGGATGGGGTATTCGAGCACGTAAGGCTTGCCGTCGATGACGCGGGTCTCGCGCCCGCCGGCCAGCTCGGTGCCGAAGCCGGTGGGGCAGAAGAAGGCGCCGATGCCGGCGCCGGCGGCGCGGATGCGCTCGGCCAGGTTGCCCTGGGGCACCAGCTCCAGCTCGATCTTGCCGGCGCGGTACAGGCCGTCGAAGACGTAGCTGTCGGCCGAGCGCGGGAAGCTGCAGATGATCTTTCTCACCAGGCCGGCCTTGAGCAGGGCCGCGATGCCGACTTGGCCGTTGCCGGCGTTGTTGCTGACGATGGTCAGCTCGCGCGGGCCGATCTCGATCAGCGCGGCGAGCAGTTCGTCGGGCATGCCGGCGGTGCCGAAGCCGCCGAGCAGCACCGTGGCGCCGTCGGCCACCTGCCCGATGGCATCGACCGTGGTCTGAGCGATCTTGTCGATCATGTCTTCTCCATGAACAGCCGGCCTACTTCGCCCGCAGGCCCTGGAGCGCCGCCGTCCAGCGCAGCAGTTCGTCGAGCATGGCGGTCGCGGCCTGGGCATGGGCCGGGTTGGCGCCGAGCCCGCCTTCGGCCTGCAGTTGCTGCCCCACGTTCGTGATGGCGACCGCCTCCAGCATCGGCACCACCTTGAGCGTGCCGAGCAGCCCCTTGGTCGCCTGCACGGCGCGGATGCCGCCGGACATGCCGCCGTAGCTGACGAAGCCCACCGCCTTGTAGTGCCACTCGCGCACGAGGTAGTTCAGCGCGTTGGCCAGGGCGCCCGGCGGCGCGAAGTTGTACTCGGGCAGGACGAAGACGAAGGCGTCGGCCTCGCTCACGCTGGCGCTCCAGGCGCGCGTGTGCGCGTGCTGGTAGCGGCCCAGCCGCGGATGCTCCGGCTCGTCGAAGACGGGCAGGCCGAACGAGGCCAGGTCCACCAGCCGTGCGTCGAAGCCGCCGTGGGCACGGGCGGCCGCGTGCGCCCATTCGGCGACGGCGGGCCCGACGCGTCCGGGGCGCGTGCTGCAGATCAGGGTATGAAGGATGGGTCGTGTCATGGAAGTCGTCATGGGACGGATGATGCGTCAAGGCTGCCTCAGTCCCAGCCGCAGGATCGTGGCGGCCTTGAGCCGGCTGTCCTCGCGCATGTTGCGCTCGAATTCGCTGCCGGGGCGGAAGTCCACCACCTGGTTGGCGCCGCGCGCCCAGCCCTGGTACTTCGGCGAGGCCACCGCCGCGCGGCAGGCGCCTTCCAGCCGGGCGACGACGGCATCCGGCGTGCGTGCCGGCGCAAGCACGCCGCCGAAGCTGGCCTGCACCACGGGAATGCCCGCCTCCTTCAATGTCGGCACGTCCGGGAACGACGGGTGGCGCCGGTCGGCGTAGACGGCGACGAGCCGCAGCGCGCCACTGTTCAGGTGGCCCGTGATCGAGCTGACCAGCACCGCGCCGAAGCCCAGCCGCTCGCTGAGCAGGTCCTGCAGCATCGGTGCGTCGCCCTTGTAGGGCACGTGCGTCAGCGTGACCTTGGCGGTGGCCTCGATGTCCGAGGTGCCCAGGTGCGGGATGGAGCCGGTGCCGGAGGTGCCGTAGTTGACCTTGCCCGGGTCCTTGCGGGCATCGGCCAGGATGTCGTCGATGCGGCGGTAGGGCGAGTTGCCCGGCACCGCGATGGCGAAGATGTTGTCGAAGACCTGGCAGACGTAGCGGAACGAATCGAGGCCGTAGGCCAGCGACTTCAGGCGGTGCGGCTCGCTCGACAGCGGCACGGCGGGGGTGAAGGCCAGCGTGTAGCCGTCGGCGCGTGCGCCGGCGTCCGCGTTCAGGCCGATGGTGCCGGCGGGGCCGCCGCGGTTGGCGACGG
>NZ_JBIQNC010000186.1:0-9403 GCF_044462705.1 Xenophilus sp. | reverse complement strand
AGGCGCTGGGCCATGAACTGCACCATCTGGCGCAGCACGTCGATGTCGGCTCCCTTCTCGGCAAGCTCGGTCAATGCCATAGTGGCGTTGGTCATCGTGATTTCCTTCGAGGACAGGTTTGGTGGGTCGCACCTCAAACCTTATCCGGACCTCACGATGGCCACCCCGAACAGGAGCGCCGCCGCTGGGCGGCAAGCCGCTTCGGGCTACGCCCTACGCGCCTTGCCGCCCAGCGAGTGAAAGAAGACTTACACCACTTCCTGGGACATCAACAACTATATCTAGGGGTAAAAAGGGGGGCAAGGCGCTAGATGTAGTGTTTTTCACGAACGTCAACTGCTGTGGAGTGATTGTGTCTACCCGGGATTGGACGGCGCGCCGCGCCGGCGCTGGGTCAGACTCCCTCGAAGCAATTCCGGCGCGCCGCGCCGGTCGATTTGGGCTTGCAGGGCGCATGGCTGCTGCATGTCGAGCGATGCGTATCTACCGAAGCGCAGTCGGATAAGGCCCTTTCCGGGGAGGTCGTCCGATAGAAAAAATTCAGTGCGTCCCCGGGGGATGCCTCGACTGAACCGCCCCGAGGTTAGTCGCCCTCATTGATCGGGTGGGCCCCTGCTGCTTGCCTCGAATACTGGATGAAATTACAGTGTTCGATATGGACCGAGAAACCTGGACTGCCGCTGTCGCACATCACCTGCATCGGCACTGGCGCACCCTCACGGCCGAGGCCCTGGAGGACACCGCGGGGGCACTCTGGAGCGACGAGCACTTACGCGAGATGCCGCCAGCAGAGGCCGCGGCACAGTGGTTGCGGCCGATCGAGCGGGGGATGCCGATCCATGTCCGATAGGGGCATCCTGGACACCCTGCCGGCCGTCTACGCCGTCGAGGCCGTCCGGCAGCTACCTCACCCTGCAGCGGATGGTTCCGAGCGCGCCACGGCCGTTCTGGACGTGCCCGGTGTGGGGCAGGTGCGGTTCACCTTCGAACGTCGCCGGCAGATGATGCCGAAGCCGGGCCCGTGGTTCTGGGGCGTGTGCTATGCGGAGATGCCGAGATAGCATTGACCATTGGAGGGCGAATTGATGACAGACGGCGCAAAACAGGATTCGGACGATGTGGCGTTGATGGAGAAACTTCGCGCCTACCACGTCGATGATCCGCTGATTCGCACCCTCGCCCAGTTTGAGAGCAAGGCACACGCGACGATGCTTGAAGGCGGGAAAGCGTTGGCGCTGCTCAATAGTGCGGGAGTTGCGGCGATGCTTGCTCTTGCTCAGTCGCTGATCGGAAAACAGTATTCGCTCTTCCAAGCGTGCAAACCGTTCATCGTGTTCGCGCTAGTCATGTTTCTATCCGGCGCTTTGCTGGCGTCAATCGTCGCGATTCCAATTGCACAACAA
Source organism: Xenophilus sp. (assembly GCF_044462705.1). Taxonomy (NCBI): domain Bacteria; kingdom Pseudomonadati; phylum Pseudomonadota; class Betaproteobacteria; order Burkholderiales; family Comamonadaceae; genus Xenophilus; species Xenophilus sp. The sequence continues at coordinate 8,000 of NZ_JBIQNC010000186.1, read as the reverse complement.
TTGATGGCGCGCGCGCTGGCCCAGCGTTCAGATGGGTTGCGAACAGGGGCGCGGTACTTGGTTGGCGCTGTGCTCGCATTTCTCGCCGGAGGCATGTGCGCGCTGCTGGCCATCGCATTTCGACTGTAGGTTTCACATCGGGTCGCCCGCCCTCAGCGCAAATTCTCTTGCCGATCCAATCATGCGCCATGAACCCTATCGACTCGGCCGTGTCGAAATTCGATATCGAGGAATGCGGCATCTGTTGGCGGGAGCGCAGAGGGACACGCCCGCGCCGCCTCGGAATGTTGAAGGCGCACTCCATGATATGGTGCTGGCTATCGCCAACGTTGTTGTGGAGCGATGGGAGCGGGCTACTGCTTGGCTGCTGGTGGGTTTCTCAGCGATCGCAGGTCTTGCGGTGTCCAACCTCGAACGGTCGGTCCAACTGACATGCAAATCGACGGTCTACGGCGTGCTGGTGCTTTTCGCCATTGTTGTAGCGTTACAGGTCTTCCAGCGGCTATGCGGTCTTTTCGTGCAAGCGGCCGCCGCGGGGGGCGAAGTCGGCAAGAAAGTTGAACTCGAGAAGTTGGCGCCGGCCGAACTGGACATTTTCTTGCAAGGAATGGTAGATGCCTACCCATGGCCCGGAAGCATCCTTATCCAGCGGATGCTTGTGAAGTTGAAGGAGCGCGGGCCGCGATACATCAACAGGGCGACGATGCGCCGGGCCATGCTTTCGGGCGTTGCCGGGATGTTGCAAGTGGTCGCCGCCTTGTGCGCACTCGCATGGATCGGGTTCACCTTGCACATGCCAGAATAACAAGGCGGGTGAGGAGGGGGGTAGAAAATGAAAACGGGCCGCGAAGGCCCGTATTTTCTATGTCCCTGGCGGAGAGGGCGGGATTCGAACCCGCGGTGGGGTATTAGCCCACACACGCTTTCCAGGCGTGCGACTTAAACCGCTCATCCACCTCTCCGCGAAGCCTGCCATTCTAACCTGCGGAAGAGGACGCCTTGCCGGCCTGCACCATCCGCATCGCCGAGGCGATGAGCGTGGCGGTCTCGTTCATGCTGCTGGGCACGATGAGGGTGGTGGTCGCGTCGGCCGCCACCTTGCTGTAGGCGTCCACGGCGCGCTCGGCCACCTTCAGTTGCACGGCCTGCTCGCCGCCCGGCTGGCGGATGGCGGCGGCCACGCGCTCGATGGCCTCCGCCGTCGCCACGGCGACGGCGGTGATGGCGGCGGCCTCGCCCTGCGCGTTGTTGATCTGCGCCTGCTTTTCGCCCTCGGAGCGGGCGATGAAGGCCTCGCGCTCGCCGGTGGCGATGTTGATCTGCTCCTGGCGCCGGCCCTCGGAGGCGGCGATCAGCGCGCGCTTCTCGCGCTCGGCCGTGATCTGGCGCTGCATGGCCTGCAGGATCTCCTTGGGCGGGGTCAGGTCCTTGATCTCGTAGCGCAGCACCTTCACGCCCCAGTTCAGCGCTGCCTCGTCGATGGCGGAGACGACCTGGGCGTTGATCATGTCGCGCTCCTCGAAGGTCTTGTCCAGCTCCAGCTTGCCGATCACGCTGCGCAGCGAGGTCTGGGCCAGCTGGGTGACGGCCACGATGTAGTTGCTGCTGCCGTAGCTGGCGCGCATCGGGTCCGTGACCTGGAAGTACAGGATGCCGTCCACCTGCAGCTGCGTGTTGTCGCGCGTGATGCAGACCTGGCTGGGCACGTCCAGCGGGATTTCCTTCAGGCTGTGCTTGTAGGCCACCTTGTCGATGAAGGGGATGAGGAAGTTGGGGCCCGGCGTCATGGTGCCGTGGTACTTGCCCAGGCGCTCGCGGATCCAGGCGTTCTGCTGGGGCACGAACTTGATCGACTGCCAGATGAAGATGAGGGCGATGACGAGGATGACGACGGCGACTTCCATTCCTGCTTCTCCTTGATTGCTTGCGTTGATGGCGGTTCAGATTCTTTCGAGCACCAGGCGGTTGCCCACGATCTCGACGACGCGGTGCAGGCCCGGCACGGGCACGGCACCCGGGCGGACCACGGCGGTCCATTGCGCGCCGCGGTGCCGCACGACCGCGGTGCCGTCGGCGTTCCATTCCTCGACGCTGACCTGTTCTCCCACGTCGAGGTTCAGGTTCGGGTCGGCCTGGCTGGGCACGCCGCTGGCGCCGCGGCGGTGCGTGACGTACCACAGGGCGACGGCGCCCACCCCGACCAGCGCCGCCACCACGATCTGCGTCGTCAGCGCCAGGCCCAGGTGGGCGGCGATGGCGGCGGCGGCAAAGCCGATGCCCACCAGCAGCAGGTAGACGGTGCCTGACAGCAGTTCGAGCACGACGGCGACGCCGGCCAGCAGCCACCACAGGGTCGAATTCGCCATGAGATCTCCTCAAGAAAAAACGCCGGGCCGCCCCAAGTTTTCTTGTCCCCCGCGGGGGGCGGGTCGGGCGCAGCCCGGCCCTGGGGGCGCGCTCTCGGCAAAGGCCGCCATTGTGAGACAGAACGCTCAGCGTACGGTCACTTGAATTCCTTACACTTCGCGCCTTCTTCGCGCAGCCGCCACCGGAGCCGCCCCCATGAAATTCCGCTTCCCGATCGTCATCATCGACGAGGACTTCCGCTCCGAGAACACCTCGGGCCTGGGCATCCGGGCGCTGGCCCAGGCCATCGAAAGCGAGGGCTTCGAGGTGCTGGGCGTGACCAGCTACGGCGACCTGAGCCAGTTCGCGCAGCAGCAGAGCCGCGCCAGCGCCTTCATCCTGTCGATCGACGACGAGGAGTTCGGCGCCGGCCCCGACGTCGATCCGGCGGTGCTGAACCTGCGCAACTTCATCGGCGAGGTGCGGCGCAAGAACGCCGACGTGCCGATCTACATCTACGGTGAGACCAAGACCAGCCGCCACCTGCCCAACGACATCCTGCGCGAGCTGCACGGCTTCATCCACATGTTCGAGGACACGCCGGAGTTCGTGGCCAAGCACATCATCCGCGAGGCCAAGAGCTATCTGGAGAGCGTGCAGCCGCCGTTCTTCAAGGCGCTGATCGACTACGCGGAGGACGGCTCCTACTCCTGGCACTGCCCCGGCCACTCGGGCGGCGTGGCCTTCCTCAAGAGCCCGGTGGGCCAGATGTTCCACCAGTTCTTCGGCGAGAACATGCTGCGCGCCGACGTGTGCAATGCGGTGGAGGAACTGGGCCAGCTGCTGGACCACACCGGCCCCGTGGCCGCCAGCGAGCGCAACGCGGCGCGCATCTTCAACGCCGACCACTGCTTCTTCGTCACCAACGGCACCAGCACCAGCAACAAGATGGTGTGGCACCACACGGTGGCGCCGGGCGACGTGGTGGTGGTGGACCGCAACTGCCACAAGTCGATCCTGCACGCGATCGTGATGACGGGCGCGATCCCGGTCTTCATGAAGCCCACGCGCAACCACTTCGGGATCATCGGCCCGATCCCGAAGAGCGAGTTCGAGCCCGAGGCGATCAAGGCCAAGATCCGCGCCAACCCGCTGCTCAAGGACGTGGACGCCGACAAGGTCAAGCCGCGCGTGCTGACGCTCACGCAGTCCACCTACGACGGCGTGATCTACAACACCGAGACCATCAAGGGCATGCTGGACGGCTACGTCGACACGCTGCACTTCGACGAGGCCTGGCTGCCGCACGCGGCCTTCCACCCTTTCTACGGGCCGTACCACGCGATGGGCAAGCGGCGCGTGCGGCCCAAGGAGTCGCTGGTGTTCGCCACCCAGTCCACGCACAAGCTGCTGGCCGGCATCAGCCAGGCCAGCCACGTGCTGGTGCAGGACTCGCAGAACCGCCAGCTCGACCGCGACCTGTTCAACGAGGCCTACCTCATGCACTCGTCGACCAGCCCGCAGTACGCCATCATCGCCAGCTGCGACGTGGCCGCCGCCATGATGGAGCCGCCCGGCGGCACTGCACTGGTCGAAGAGAGCATTCTGGAAGCGCTGGACTTCCGCCGCGCGATGCGCAAGGTCGAAGCCGAGTTCGGCGAGGACGAATGGTGGTTCAAGGTCTGGGGCCCCGAGCACCTGGTGGACGAGGGCATCGGCCGCGCCGACGACTGGATCATCAAGGCCGAAGGCAAGGGCAACGGCAAGAATGGCGCGCGCAACTGGCACGGCTTCGGCAAGCTGGCCGACGGCTTCAACATGCTGGACCCGATCAAGTCCACCATCGTCACGCCGGGGCTGGACCTGAACGGCAAGTTCGCCGAGACGGGCATCCCGGCCAGCATCGTCACCAAGTTCCTGGCCGAGCACGGCGTGATCGTGGAGAAGACGGGCCTGTACAGCTTCTTCATCATGTTCACCATCGGCATCACCAAGGGCCGCTGGAACACGCTGCTGACGGCGCTGCAGCAGTTCAAGGACGACTACGCGCGCAACCAGCCGATGTGGCGCATCATGCCGGAGTTCTGCCAGCAGCACCCCGGCTACGAGCGCATGGGCCTGCGCGACCTGTGCCAGCGCGTGCACGAGCTGTACGCCCGCTACGACGTGGCGCGGCTGACCACCGAGATCTACCTGTCGGACCTGACGCCGGCGATGAAGCCCAGCGACGCCTTCGCCCACATCGCGCACCGCAAGACCGAGCGCGTGGAGATCGACGAGCTGGAAGGCCGCATCACCACCAGCCTGATCACGCCGTACCCGCCCGGCATCCCGCTGCTGATCCCGGGCGAGGTGTTCAACAAGAAGATCGTCGACTACCTGAAGTTCGCCCGGCAGTTCAACCTGGAGTGCCCCGGCTTCGAGACCGACATCCACGGGCTGGTGGCGCGCGTCGACGAGAGCGGGCAGAAGCGCTACTACGCGGACTGCGTCAGGGCCTGACGCCCGGCGGCGTCAGCCGAAGCGCAGCGTCATCACCCCGGCCAGCACGGCCGCGGTGCCCAGCACGCGCTGCAGGCCGAAGCGCTCGCGCAGCCAGACGGCGCCGATCAGCGCGGCGAAGAGCACCGAGGTCTCGCGCAGCGCCGCCACCACCGCCACCGGTGCGCGCGTCATCGCCCACAGCGCGATGCCGTAGCTGCCGAGAGAAGCCAGCGTGCCCAGCCAGGCCACGCGCGACCGCCGCGCCATGTAGGCCAGTGCCGCCGCACGGTGCGCGGGCCCGCGCCGCCAGAGCACCAGCAGCAGGAAGGGCAGGCCGTCGAAGACGAACAGCAGCGCCACATAGGCCCCGGCGTTGCCGCTGGCGCGCACGCCCAGCCCGTCGATGACGGTGTAGACGGCGATGATGCCGGCGTTGGCCAGCGCGAAGCCGAGCGCCTTGCCGCGGTGGCCGCCGGCGGCCTGCAGGCGCGCCGGCGCCAGTCCCAGCAGCAGCACGCCGGCGCACACGCCCGCCACGCCCAGCCAGGCACCGGCGGACAGCGCCTCGCCCAGCAGCGCGTGGCTGCCCAGCGCGACCAGCAGCGGCGCGCTGCCGCGCATCACCGGGTAGGCCAGGCCCAGGTCGCCGTGCTTGTAGGCGCCGGCCAGGGCGATGTAGTAGCCGATGTGGACGACGGTCGATGCGGCCAGGTAGGGCCACGAGGCCAGGGCGGGCAGGCCGGTGAACAGGAGCATCGGCACCGCGAAGAACACGCCGAGGCTGTGGATCAGCGCGGTGTCGAGCGACTTGTCGGTGGACGACTTGATCAGCGCGTTCCAGCTCGCGTGCAGCAGTGCGCCGAACAGCACCGCGAGCGCGACCGGGCCGGTGAGCGTCATGCCGCGCCCGCCGCTGGTGCAACGACGGCGTGGGGCGAAATCCTGCGTTCGGCCATGATGATGCGGCTGCCTTTCCTGGAGGGGGGATTGTCTACGTCGTCGAGGCGCGGCGAGCAGCCCCCTCCTCGGTCAGGGCTCCGGCCGGTGCCAGAGCCAGGCCAGCACGCAGGCCATCGCGCCGATGCCGGCCAGCGCCCCCCAGCGTGAGGGCGACAGCCACAGCAGCAGCGCCGCGCAAGCGGCCATCGCGATGGCCGCGCTCCACTTGGCGCGGCGGCTGACCCGGCCGCCGCGGCGCCAGTCGCGGATCAGCGGTCCGAACAGCCGGTGCCGCTCCAGCCAGGCGGCCAGCCGCGGCGAGCTGCGCGCCGCCGCCCAGGCTGCCAGCAGCACGAAGGGTGTGGTCGGCAGGCCGGGCAGCACCACGCCGAGCGCGGCCAGCGCCAGCGAGACGATGGCCAGCGCGACCATCAGCCAGCGCAGTGGGCCCCGGGCCGGGCGTGGCGGCGGATCGTCGTCGGGGAACGGCATCAGGCACCGTCGCGCACGCGCAGGAAGCGCGCGAAGCGCGGCACACCCTGCGCGCTCAGCCCGTTGTAGCGGTAGGTGATGGTGCTGCCGATCGGCGGCGGGTTCTGGCGCTGGGCATCGGTGAAACCGCTGCCGATGCGCAGCAGCCGGCCCTCCGGCGTGCGCACGCGCAATGCGCCCAGCCGCCCGGCGTGGCGGCCCTGGCCGGGCAGGTGCCCGACGACCACCGCCTCGGCGTCGTCGTGCGGCTTGACCTTGAGCAGGTCGGCGCTGCGGCCGGAGCGGTAGGGTGCGCTGCCCAGGTGCAGCATCAGGCCTTCGCCGCCCAGCCGCACGGTCTTGTCCAGCAGCGCCTGCAGGTCCCGTTCGGTGGTGGCGCGCTGCTGCGGCACCGCCACCAGCCAGGGGACTGCCGGCAGCGGCAGCAGTTGACGCAGGGCGGCCAGGCGTGCATCGAAATCGCCGGGCTGCGCGGGCAGGTCGAAGACCATGAAGCGCACCTTGCGCCAGGCCTTCTCGTCGGGCACCTGGCTGCGCACGGTGGCGGCGGTGAACTCGAAGCGGCCCCGGCCGGCCCACAGTTCGCCGTCCATGGGCTGGGCGGGCCAGCCGGCGGTGAACCAGGCCGGGGCGAAGACGCGCTCGCCGCCGCGGGTCCAGAGCTGGCGGCCGTCCCACCAGCCGCGCAGGCCGTCGTACTTCTCGCTGACCCAGTAGCCCGCCAGCGGCATGCCGGGGCGCCAGGTATCGGCCAGCATCAGCGCCGGCGCGGCGGCCTGGGCGCAGGGGACCAGGCCCGCCCAGGCGGGCAGGGCGGCGAGCCAGCGACGGCGGGTGAGGTTCATGCCGCCGACAGGAGGGGGCTCAGCCCTCGGCCGGCTCGTCGATGCCGCCCACCACGTTGCTGAAGCCGCCGTCGACGTAGGTGATCTCGGCCGTCACGCCGCCGGCCAGGTCGGACAGCAGGAAGGCCGCCACGTTGCCCACGTCGTCGATGGTGACGTTGCGGCGGATCGGCGAGACGGCCGCCACGGCAGGCAGCAGTTTGCCGAAGCCCTTGATGCCGCTCGCGGCCAGCGTCTTGATCGGCCCGGCGCTGATGCCGTTGACGCGGATGCCGCGCGGCCCGAGCGAGCCGGCCAGGTAGCGCACCGAGGCTTCGAGGCTGGCCTTGGCCAGGCCCATGGTGTTGTAGTTGGGCACCACGCGCACGGCGCCCAGGTAGGTCAACGTGAGCAGCGCCGCGCGGTCGTTCAGGTAGGGCAGGGCGGCCTTGGCCATCGCCGGGAAGCTGTAGGCGCTGATGTCGTGCGCTACCTTGAAGGCCTCGCGCGAGAGCCCTTCGATGAAGTCGCCCGCGATCGCCTCGCGCGGCGCGAAGCCGATGCTGTGCACGAAGCCGTCGAACTTCGGCCAGGTCTGCGCCAGGTCGGCGAAGAGCTTGTCGATCTGCTCGTCGTCGCCCACGTCGCAGTCGAACACCAGCGTCGAGCCGAATTCGGCGGCGAACTCGGTGATGCGGTCCTTGAAGCGCTCGCCCACGTAGCTGAAGGCGAGTTCCGCGCCCTGCTGGTGGCAGGCCTTGGCGATGCCGTAGGCGATGGAGCGGTTGGAGAGCACGCCGGTGATCAGAAGTTTCTTGCCGCTGAGAAAGCCCATGAATCTGCCCTTTGTCTGACTCGAAGAAAAAGTTGTGCAGAATTCTCGCATGCGAGTATTGACGGCCCCCAGGGCTGGGC
>NZ_JBIQNC010000185.1:0-9420 GCF_044462705.1 Xenophilus sp. | reverse complement strand
TTGGTCGGTGTGAAAGGATTCGAACCTTCGACCCCTTGCACCCCATGCAAGTGCGCTACCAGGCTGCGCCACACACCGAAGCCGGCCATTATAGCCTGCGAATTGGCCGGCTTCGCAGCGGCAGTCCGGCAGGTCAGCGGGCGCGTCCGTCCAGGTAGGGCTGCGGGTCCACCGCCACGCCCTGCTTGCGGATCTCGAAGTGCAGCTTCACCCGGTCGGTGCCGCTCTTGCCCATCTCGGCGATCTGCTGGCCGCGGCGCACGAGGTCCTTTTCCTTGACGAGGATCTTCTGGTTGTGGGCGTAGGCCGTGATGTAGGTCTCACTGTGCTTGACGATCACCATGTTGCCGTAGCCGCGCAACTGGCTGCCGACGAAGACGACGCGGCCGTCGGCCGCGGCGAGGACGGGGTCGCCCGCGCTGCCGGCGAAATCGATGCCCTTGTTGCGCCTGCCGTCGAAGCGGCCGACGACGGTGCCTTCGGCCGGCCGCGCGAAGAGCGCCGGCGGGGCCGGCGGCGCGGGTGCCGGCGCTGCCGACGTGGGCGGGGAAGGCGCCGGTGTGGGCTGCGTCGGCTGCGGCCCCGGGGCGGGCGGGGCGGTGGTGCATGCGGCCAGGCCCAGGGCGGCTGCCGTCAACATCAGCCAGGCGGCATGCCTTGCGGCGCCGGCGCGGGCCAGGGAAGGGGCAGGTGAGAGGGGAGCGGTCGTCGTTTCGAGAAGGGCTTGCATGGGCATCTTTGAGCGCGGATGGCCGCGCGGGTTCGCCCCGGCGGCCGCGAAGGCGAACGCGCATCCTAGCGGCAGCCGGAGGGCAGGCCTTGGCGCGTGGTCAGGCGGCGCGCGGGCGCACGGCCTCGGCCAGGTGCGGATGCCGGGCGAGCACCTCGTCGCGCGGGCCGCTGTCGGCCACGCGGCCGGCTTCCATGACGACCACCGTGTCGAAGCGCGCGAGCAGGCCGAGGCGGTGCACGGACGCGATCAGGCAGGCCTGCGGGAAGGCATCGGCCATGCGCTCGATCACGCGCGCCTCGGTGGCCGGGTCGAGCGCGCTGGTGGGCTCGTCCAGCAGCAGCAGCGAGCTGCCCCGTGCCGCCAGCGCGCCGCGCGCCAGGGCCAGCCGCTGGCGCTGGCCGCCCGAGAGGTTGAAGCCGCGCTCGGTCAGCGCGCTGGCCAGGCCGTCGGGCAGGCGCGCCAGCACGTCGTCGAAGGCACTGGCGTGCAGGGCAGCCTGCACGTCGTCCGCGTCGCAGGGCTCGCCGAAATCGAGGTTCTCCTGCACGCTGGCCTCGAAGACCTCGGCCTCCTGCGGGATGAGGGTGGCGATGCGGCGCAGCGCTTCCCACGGGCGGGCTTCGCCGTCCAGCCGCAGCGTGCCCTGCTGCGGGACGTACAGGCCGGCCAGCGCGCGCAGCAGCGTGCTCTTGCCGCCGCCGCTGGGGCCGATGATCGCCACGCGCGCGCCGCGGCGCAGGTCGAGGTGCAGGTCGTGCAGGCCGCCGCCGCGGCTGCTGTCGGCATAGCCCCAGTTCACGCCCTCCAGGCGCAGGGTGCGCCAGCCGGCCTGCGGATCGACCGCGGGCACCGGCGCGGCCGGGTCGCCGGGCGTGGCCCACAGCGGCTCGGCGCTGCCGTAGTCGGTGTGCATGCGGGCGAAGTTCTGGAAGTTGGCGGCCATCGAGCTGACCACCGACGCCGCCTGCTGCGCGTACTGGTAGATCATGAAGACGGTGCCCAGCATCACGGCGGCCGCGCCGCCGCCGGCGCGCGTGGCCTGCCACACGTAGATCACCACCAGCACCCAGGTCAGCCCCAGGCCGAGCAGGTCGACGGCGAACCACTTGCCCTCGTTGACGACGGCCGAGCGCTTCAGCGGCGCCGACACCGCCGCCATGCGCCGCCCGAGCAGCCGCCGCGAGGCCGCCTGCAGCCGCAGGCCGATCACGGTGGAGGCGTTGCCGACGAAGTCCAGCAGCGCCGCCGCGTAGCGCCGGTCAGCATCGTTCTCCTGGCGCGCCAGCACCATCAGCGCGCGGTCGAAGCGCAGGATCACCAGCGCGATCAGCACGTAGCCCACCAGCGCGATCAGCCCGCTGGTGCGCGACAGCAGCGCGAGCGCCACCAGCGGGCCGACGAAGCTGAGCGCGCTCTGCACGTAGACGAACTGGTTCTGCGCGAAGTCCGACAGCGCGCGGCTGGCCTGGTGGATGCGGTGCTGCAGTTCGCCGGAATGGTGGCCGTCGCGCCAGGCGAGCGGGGCGGCGGTGATGCGCGCGTAGAGCAGGTCGGCCAGGCGCTCGCGCACGTGCACGCCGACGTTGCGCTCCAGCACGCGCCCGGGGCCGTGCAGCAGCCACGACAGCAGGTACACGCCCATCAGCGCCGCGATCCAGCGGCCGGCGCCGCCGATCTGCCCGCGTTGCAGCGCGTTGATGGCCTGGCCGGCGAGCCAGGGCAGGGTCAGCCGCACCAGCTGCGAGCCGCCCAGCAGCGCCGCGGCGCCCAGCAGCGCGCCGCGCACGCCCTCGGCGTGGCGCCACAGCGCCCGGTACATCGTCAGCACCGCGTTGGCGCTGGATGGGGAGGATGCTCCGGCGGTGGCCGAGTCCATCACTTGACGGGGATCGGCGTCGCGCGATCCACCGGCACGGCCGTCACCGCGTTCTGCGGCGAGCCGTCGATGAGCTTGTCGGAATAGGTCAGGTAGATCAGCGTGTTGCGCTTCGCGTCGACCATGCGCACCACGCGCAGGCGCTTGAAGAGGATGGACTGGCGCTCGGCATACACCTCCTCGCGCTGCGGCAGCGCCCGGGTGATGCGGATCGGGCCGACCTGGCGGCAGGCGATGGAGGCCTCGGCCTTGTCCTCCGCCAGCCCTAGCGCGCCGGAGATGCCGCCGGTGCGCGCCCGCGAGACGTAGCAGGTCACGCCCTCCACCTGCGGGTCGTCGTAGGCCTCCACCACGACCTTGTGGTCCGGGCCGATCAGCTTGAAGGCGGTGTCGACCTCGCCCACCGGCTCGGCGGAACCGCCGCAGGCCGTGACGCACAGGCCGAGGAGCAGGGCGAGGCGCTTGTCCATGACCGGTGCCGCGCTACTGGATGTCGACCGAGTGCACGCCGAAGCTGCCCCGGCGCCGGTCCTCGAAGAAGCGCACCAGCGCCTCGCGCACGGTGCGGAAGGCGATCTCGTCCCAGGGGATCTCCTCCTCCGTGAACAGGCGCGCCTCGATCGTCTCGTGCCCCGGCGCGAAGATGTCGGACAGCAGCCGCGCGCGGTAGAACAGGTGGACCTGCCCGACGCGCACCACGTTCATCACGGCGAACAGCTCGCCGATCTCGTACTGGGCGCCGGCTTCCTCGTCGGTCTCGCGCGCGGCGCCCTCGGCCGTGGTCTCGCCCAGCTCCATGAAGCCGGCCGGCAGCGTCCATTTGCCCCAGCGCGGCTCGATGTTGCGCTTGCACAGCAGCACCTTGTCGCCCAGCACGGGAATGGTGCCCACCACATTGAGCGGGTTCTCGTAGTGGATGGTGCCGCAGGCGGGGCAGACGGCGCGCTGCTTGATGTCGCCGTCGTCCGGCACGCGGTAGACGACGGCGGTGCCGCAGTTCTTGCAGTGCTTGATCGGGACGTAGTTGAACATGGGCCGGCGCGTCAGGCGGCAGCGGCGACCTGCACGGTCAGCGTCGGCAGGCCGGCCACGCCGCCTTCCATCGTGTCGCCGGCCACCACCGCGGCCACGCCCTCGGGCGTGCCGGTGTAGATCAGGTCGCCGGGCTGCAGCTCCCAGGCGGCCGACAGGTGCTCGATGGTCTCGCCGATGTTCCAGATCAGCTTGCCCACGTCGCTCTTCTGGCGGTCGGCGCCATTGACCTTCAGCCAGATCGCTGCATGCTCGATGTCGCCGGCTTCGGCCGCGGGCACGATCGGGCCGATCGGCGCGCTCTGCTCGAAGCTCTTACCGATGTCCCAGGGGCGGCCCTGCTTCTTCATGTCGTTCTGCAGGTCGCGGCGCGTCATGTCCAGGCCCACCGCATAGCCGAAGATGTGCTTGTGCGCGTCGGCCGCCTGGATGTTCCTGCCGCCGGTGCCGATGGCGACCACGAGCTCGATCTCGTGGTGCAGGTTCTTGGTGAGGCTGGGATAGGCGATGCGGCCGGTCTGCCCGGCCTCGACCGCCACCACCGCGTCGGCCGGCTTCATGAAGAAGAAGGGCGGCTCGCGGCCGGTGAAGCCCATCTCCTTGGCGTGCTCCTCGTAGTTGCGGCCCACGCAATAGATGCGATGGACGGGAAAGCGCGCCGCACTGCCCGCGACGGGGACCGACACCACCGGTGCCGGGCTGAAGACGTGGTCGGATGCCATGGGAAGATGCCCTGGAGAGAGGAAAAAAGAAAGGTTGGGACGAAGGCGGGGAAGAAGGCGGCAGTGTGCCAGAGGCCGCGGCGGCGCGTATCCTCCGCGCCATGATGAAGCTGTACAACTACTTCCGCTCTTCCGCCTCCTTCCGCGTGCGCATCGCGCTCAACCTGAAGGGCATGGCGTACGACTACATCCCGGTCCACATCGCGCGCGGCGACCACAAGACCGGCCCCTTCGCGCAGCTCTCGCCCGACCAGCTCGTGCCGCTGCTGGACGACGACGGCGCCCACTTCACCCAGTCGATGGCCATCATCGAGTACCTGGACGAGATCCAGCCCGAGCCGGCGCTGCTGCCCGGCGACCCGGTGGGCCGGGCCCACGTGCGGGCGCTGGCGCAGTCCATCGCCTGCGAGATCCACCCGCTGAACAACCTGCGCGTGCTCAAGTACCTGGTGCGCGAGCTGAAGGTGAGCGACGAGGCCAAGAACGGGTGGTACCGCCACTGGGTGCGCGAGGGCCTGGTCGCCTTCGAGCGGCAGCTCGCGCAGCATCCGGCTGGCACCTACTGCTACGGCAACACGCCCACGCTGGCCGACTGCTGCCTGGTGCCGCAGATCTTCAACGGCAAGCGCTTCGACTGCGACTTCAGCGGCCTGCCGCGCACCATGGCCGCCTTCGACGCCTGCATGAAGCTCGACGCCTTCCAGCGCGCCCAGCCCTCGCAGTGCCCCGATGCCGAACCCTGACGCCGGCGCCCCCCACGCCGACTGGCTGGTGCCCGACTGGCCCGCACCGGCCGGCGTGCACGCCTTCTGCACCACGCGCGCCGGCGGCGTCTCCGAGGGCGCCTACGGCAGCCTGAACCTGGGCCTCAAGTCCGGCGACGACCCGCAGCGCGTGGCCGTCAACCGCGCCCGCGTGCGCGCGGCGGCGGGCGGCGCGCACCTGGCCTTCCTGGCGCAGGTGCATGGCACGCGCTGCGTCGCGCTGGACGCGACCAGCCCCGAGGGCCAGGAGGCCGACGCCGGCACCACCGCCGAGCCGCGGGTCGCCTGCGCCGTCATGGTGGCCGACTGCATGCCGGTGCTGCTGTGCGATGCGACGGGCAGCCGGGTGGCCGCCGTGCACTGCGGCTGGCGCGGCCTCGCCGGCGGCGCGCTGGAGCGTGCCGCCGCGGCCTTCGGCGACGCCGAACTCATCGCCTGGCTCGGGCCCTGCATCGGCCCGGCGGCGTTCGAGGTGGGCCCCGAGGTCAAGGCCGCCTTCGAGGCGCACGCGCCCGAGGCGGCGGCGGGCTTCCGGCCCGGCGCACGCGAAGGCAAGTGGCTGGCCGACCTGCCGGCCCTGGCGCGCCAGCGCCTGGCGGCCCTGCGCGTGCGCGGCGTGCACGGCAACGACGGCAGCGCCGCCTGGTGCACCGTCGGCAACCCCTCAAGGTTCTTCTCGTACCGGCGCGACGGGGCTGCCAGCGGGCGCATGGCCGCGCTGGTCTGGCGCGCCTGACTCCGCCGCGGCGGCCTCGCGCGCCGCCTGTTCCTCGGCCGCCTCGCGCTGGCGCCGCGCCTTCTTGCGCGCCGGCGTGGCCAGCAGGTAGACCACGATGCCGATGGGCAGCAGCCCGTAGAGCAAGAAGGTGAAGACGGCGCCCAGCACCGAGCCGACCGGACTGGTGGCCTCGGCCACCGCCATCATCACGGCGACGTACAGCCAGGCGATGACGACCAGATGAATGAACATGGGTTTTCGATAACGGCTTGTGACGCTCGGGTGGGTGGACCGCGCGGAGAAATGCAGGATACTCAAGCCGCGTGCCGGCAGGCGAGGACCCAGGAGACACCATGCAGCAGAACCAGACAACGGCCGGCGACATGTTCGCGTCGTTCCAGCAAGCCATCGACGATAGCTGGAAGAAGGCCCTGTCGTCCTTCGGTGAACTCGGCCAGGGCGGCGCCTTCGGCGGCGGCACGAACTGGCAGCTTCCGCAGTTCTCCTTCTCGCCCGACAAGCTCCAGGCCCTCCAGCGCCAGTACGTGGAAGAGGCCGGCGAGCTGTGGCGCCAGGGCATGAGCGTGCAGCCCGGCGACAAGCGCTTCGCCGGCGAGGCCTGGAACAGCAACCCCATCTCGGCCTTCTCGGCCGCCGCCTATTTGCTCAACGCCCGCACGCTGATGGCGATGGCCGAGGCCGTGGACGCCGATCCCAAGACGCAGGCGCGCCTGCGCTTCGCGGTGGAGCAATGGATGGCCGCCTCGGCGCCGAGCAACTACCTGGCCTTCAATCCCGACGCACAGAAGAAGGCGCTGGAGACCAAGGGCGAGAGCATCGCGCGCGGCATCCAGAACCTGGTGCAGGACGTGCAGCAGGGCCACGTGAGCATGACCGACGAGCGTGCCTTCGAGGTCGGCCGCAACGTCGCCACCACCGAGGGCGCGGTGGTGTTCGAGAACGAGCTGTTCCAGCTCATCGAGTACAAGCCGCTCACCGCGAAGGTGTACGAGCGCCCGCTGCTGCTGGTGCCGCCGTGCATCAACAAGTTCTACATCCTCGACCTGCAGCCCGAGAACTCGCTGATCCGCCATGCCGTCGCGCAGGGCCACCGCACCTTCGTCGTGAGCTGGCGCAACCCCGACGCATCCCTCTCGCACGTGACCTGGGACGACTACATCGAGCAGGCCGCCATCCGCGCCATCCACGTCGTGCAGGAGATCACCGGGCAGGACAAGCGCGGCGGCCGGATCAACACGCTGGGCTTCTGCGTGGGCGGCACCATCCTGTCCACCGCGCTGGCGGTGCTGGCGGCGCGGGGCGAGCATCCGGCGGCGTCCGTCACGCTCCTGACCACGCTGCTGCGCTTCCAGGACACGGGCATCCTCGACATCTTCATCGACGAGGGCTTCGTGAAGTTCCGCGAGATGCAGATGGGCAAGGGCGGCCTGCTGCCCGGCGGCGACCTGGCCACCACCTTCAGCTTCCTGCGGCCCAACGACCTGGTGTGGAACTACGTGGTGGGCAACTACCTCAAGGGTGAGACGCCGCCGCCCTTCGACCTGCTGTACTGGAACAGCGACGCCACCAACCTGCCGGGGCCCATGTACTGCTGGTACCTGCGCAATACCTACCTGGAAGACAGGCTGGCCGACAGCAACGCCGTCACCGTCTGTGGGGAGTCGGTGGACCTGGCGGCCATCGAGGCGCCGGCCTACATCTACGGCTCGCGCGAGGACCACATCGTGCCCATCGGCGGCGCCTACGCTTCCACGCAGATCCTCTCGGGCCCGAAGCGCTTCGTCATGGGCGCCTCGGGCCACATCGCCGGCGTGATCAACCCGCCGGAGAAGAAGAAGCGCAGCCATTGGCTGCGCGAGGACGGCAGGTTCCCGGCCGCGCATGCCGACTGGCTCAAGGGCGCGACCGAACATCCCGGCAGCTGGTGGACCGATTGGGACACCTGGCTCAAGACCCACGCGGGCAAGCAGATCCCCGCCCCGCGGGCCTACGGCAAGGGCACGGCCTACAAGGCCATCGAGCCCGCGCCCGGCCGCTACGTGAAGGCCAAGGCCTGAACATCACTTTCTCCGCATTCTTCGACTGACTCTGGAGCGCATCATGGAAGACATCGTCATCGTTTCGGCCGCCCGCACGGCCGTGGGCAAGTTCGGCGGCTCGCTGGCCAAGGTGGCGGCCACCGAACTGGGCAGCATCGCCATCAAGGCAGCGCTGGAGCGCGCCAAGGTCAACGGCGAGCAGGTGGGCGAAGTGATCATGGGCCAGGTTCTGGCCGCCGGCGCCGGCCAGAACCCGGCGCGCCAGGCACTGCTGAAGGCCGGCCTGCCCAAGGCCGTGCCGGGGCTGACCATCAACGCCGTCTGCGGCTCGGGCCTGAAGTCCGTGATGCTCGCGGCCCAGGCGGTGGGCACCGGCGACAGCGAGATCGTGGTGGCCGGCGGCCAGGAGAACATGAGCGCCAGCCCGCACGTGCTGCTGGGCAGCCGCGACGGCCAGCGCATGGGCGACTGGAAGATGATCGACTCGATGATCGTCGACGGCCTGTGGGACGTCTACAACCAGTACCACATGGGCATCACCGCCGAGAACGTGGCCAAGCAGGAGGGCATCACCCGCGAGATGCAGGACGAGCTGGCCCTGGCCAGCCAGAAGAAGGCCGCGGCCGCCCAGGAAGCCGGCAAGTTCAAGGAAGAGATCGTTCCGGTCAGCATCCCGCAGCGCAAGGGCGACCCGGTGGTGTTCGAGGCCGACGAGTTCATCAACAAGAAGACCAGCGCCGAGGCGCTGGCCGGCCTGCGGCCCGCCTTCGACAAGGCCGGCTCGGTGACGGCGGGCAACGCCTCGGGCATCAACGACGGCGCCGCCGCCGTGGTGGTGATGACGGCCAAGAAGGCCGCGGCGCTGGGCCTGACGCCGCTGGCGCGCATCGTGAGCTACGCCACCGTCGGCCTCGACCCGGCGACGATGGGCCTGGGCCCCGTGGGCGCCACGCAGAAGGCGCTGCAGCGCGCCGGCTGGAAGGTCGGCGACGTCGACCTGTTCGAGCTCAACGAAGCCTTCGCCGCGCAGGCCTGCGCGGTCAACAAGCTGCTGGGCGCCGACCCGGCCAAGGTCAACGTCAACGGCGGTGCCATCGCCATCGGCCATCCGATCGGCGCCTCCGGCTGCCGCATCCTGGTGACGCTGCTGCACGAGATGAAGCGCAGCGGCGCGAAGAAGGGCCTGGCGGGCCTGTGCATCGGCGGCGGGATGGGCGTGGCGCTGGCCGTCGAGCGCTGAGCATTCGTCCCGAAGCAAAAAAGGCCGCGCGTTGCGCGGCCTTTTTGTTTGAGAAGGCGCAGCCGTTCAGCGCGGCGGGCCGAGGTGCTTCGCCAGCGCGTCGCGCAGGGCCTGGACGTCGAACCCCGCCGGCAGCGCGTGCCGGGGCAGCAGGTGGAACAGCACGGGGCTGACGTACACCAGCACCAGGCGGTCGTTCTCGCGCCACTTCACCATCTGTTCCCACGCGAGCCGGCTCTCGCCGCTGGGCGACTGCAGGCGCAGGCCGGTGTCGA
>NZ_JBIQNC010000184.1:0-9504 GCF_044462705.1 Xenophilus sp. | reverse complement strand
GTGTGGTAGCCGGTCACGCGCTCGACCTCGTTCTTGGAACCGAGGAACACGGCCACCCGTTCGTGCAGCTTGGTGGGCTGCAGGTCGAGGATGCGTTCGCGGCCGTTGGTGGCGGCGCCGCCGGCCTGCTCGACCAGCCACGCCATGGGGTTGGCCTCGTACATCAGGCGCAGCTTGCCCGGCTTCTCGGGCTCGCGCTTGTCCCAGGGGTACATGAAGACGCCGCCGCGCGTCAGGATGCGGTGCACGTCGGCCACCATGCTGGCGATCCAGCGCATGTTGAAGTCCTTGCCGCGCGGGCCTTCCCGGCCGGCCAGGCATTCGTCGATGTAGCGCTTCACGGGGGCGTCCCAGTGGCGCATGTTGCTCATGTTGATCGCGAATTCCTTCGTGTCGGCGGGAATGCGCACGTGTTCCTGCGTCAGCACGAAGCTGCCCTGCTCGCGGTCGAGCGTGAACATCGCCACGCCGTCGCCCACGGTGAGCACCAGCGTGGTCTGCGGGCCGTAGACGCAGTAGCCGGCGGCCACCTGCTTGGCGCCGGCCTGGAGGAAGTCGGACTCCTGCACGCCGGGCTGCTCGTCGGGCTTCTTGAGCACGCTGAAGATGGTGCCGATGCTGACGTTCACGTCGATGTTGCTGGAGCCGTCGAGCGGGTCGAACAACAGCAGGTATTCGCCCTGCGGGTAGCGGTTGGGCACGACGTAGATGCTGTCCATCTCCTCGCTGGCCATGGCCGCGAGGTGGCCGCCCCATTCGTTGGCCTCGATCAGCACCTCGTTGGCAATGATGTCCAGCTTCTTCTGCACCTCGCCCTGCACGTTCTCGCTCTCGGCGGTGCCGAGCACGCCGCCCAGCGCGCCCTTGTTGACGGCCTGGCTGATGCTCTTGCAGGCGCGCGCCACCACTTCGAGCAGCAGGCGCAGCTGGGAGGGGATGAGCCCGTCGACGCGCTGCTGCTCGACGAGATAGCGGGTCAGGGAGACTTTGGATGCCATGCGTTTCGTTCCTCGGCGGATGTCAGTTCGAGAGCGCGCGGGTGACGACCTCGAGGGTGTCCTTGCTCAGTTCGGGCCGGGCGGCCACGCGGGCGATGGCCTCGCGCGCGGCGCTGCGGTAGGGCTCGGCCAGCTTGCTCCAGCGGTCCATGGCGCGCGCCAGGCGGGCGGCCACCTGCGGGTTGATGGCGTCGAGCTCGATCACGCGCTCGCTCCACCACACGTAGCCGGCGGCGTCGGGGCGGTGGAAGGCGCCGGGATTGGCGCTGCAGTAGCTGAAGATCACGCTGCGCGCGCGGTTCGGGTTCCTGATGGAGAAGTCCGGATGCTTCATCAGCTGCTTGACCAGCGGCAGCACGTCGCCGCCGCCGTCGGGCGCGCCGGCCTGCAGGGCGAACCACTTGTCGATGACCAGTGCCTCGTCCCTGAACATGGCGTGGAAGCGCACCAGCGCCTGCTGGGCCAGCGCATGGCCCGAGACCACCAGCGCCGAAAGGGCGTTGAAGCGGTCGGTCATGTTGCCCGCGTCCTTGAAGCGCTGCAGCGTCTTGCCGGGCCACACGGTGTCGCCCGACGCGCGCGCGGCGATGCACAGGTGCGTGAGCGCCATGCCGGCCAGCGCGCGGCGGCCGGCCGAAGCCGGGTCGGGCCGGTAGGCGCCGGTGTCCTTGTGCTCCTCGTAGGCCCAGGCCCAGTCGGGCGCCAGCGCAGTGGCGAGTTGGGTGCGCATGGCCTCGCGCACCACGTGCACGCGCTGCGGGTCGACCACGGCGAGCTGTTCGGCGATGTAGGTCTCCGAGGGCAGCGTGAGCACCAGTTCCTTGAAGGCGGCGTCCAGCGTGGGGTGGCGCAGCACCTGCCGCATCGCCTCGACGAAGGCCTCGCCCAGCACCGGCGTGCCGGGCACGGGGACGCCCTCGATGGCCGCCAGCGCGGCGCGCAGCGCCAGGCGCTGGCCGGCCTCCCAGCGGTTGAACGGGTCACTGTCGTGCGCGAGCAGGGCCAGCAGCTGCGCGTCGCCGTAGTCGAAGTCCAGCACCACCGGCGCGCTGAAGCCGCGCAGGATGGAGGGCACGGGTTCGGTGTCGATGTTGGTGAAGGTGAAGCGCTGCGCGGCCTCGGTGAGCACCAGGGTGCGCGTGCCCGCCACGGCCGGGCCGCCGTCGTCGAGCTGCAGCGGTAGATCTTGCCCGTCGGGCCCGAGCAGGCCCAGGTTGACGGGGATGACGAAGGGTTGCTTGTCGCCCTGGCCCGGCGTGGGCGGGCAGTTCTGCGCGAACTCCAGCGTGTAGGTGCGGGCCGCCGCGTCGTGGTGGCCGCGCACCGCCACGCGCGGCGTGCCCGATTGGCTGTACCAGCGCTTGAACTGCGGCAGGTGGCGGGCCAGCGCGCTCTCGGGGTTGGCGTCGGCGATCGCCTGGGCGAAGTCGTCGCAGGTGACGGCCTGGCCGTCGTGGCGCTGGAAGTAGAGCGTCATGCCGCGGGCGAAGCCCTCGCGGCCCACCAGCGTCTGCATCATGCGCACCACCTCCGCCCCCTTCTCGTAGATGGTGACGGTGTAGAAGTTGCTGATCTCGATGTAGCTGTCGGGCCGCACCGGGTGGGCCATCGGGCCGGCGTCTTCCGGGAACTGGGCGGTGCGCAGCACGCGCACGTCCTCGATGCGCTTGACGGCGCGCGCCGACGCGTCGGCGCACAGGTCCATGCTGAACTCCTGGTCGCGGAAGACCGTGAGGCCCTCCTTGAGCGAGAGCTGGAACCAGTCGCGGCAGGTGACGCGGTCGCCCGTCCAGTTGTGGAAGTACTCGTGGCCCACCACGCTCTCGATGTTGGCGTAGTCGGCGTCGGTGGCGGTGGCCTGGCTGGCCAGCACGTACTTCGTGTTGAAGATGTTCAGGCCCTTGTTCTCCATCGCGCCCATGTTGAAGTCGCTGGTGGCGACGATCATGAAGCGGTCCAGGTCGAGGGCCAGGCCGAAGCGCGACTCGTCCCACACGATGGAGTGCACGAGCGAGTTCATCGCGTGCTCGGTCTTGTCCAGGTCGCCGGCGCGCACGTAGACCTGCAGCAGGTGCTCCTTGCCGTTGCGGGCCTTCACGCGCTGCTCGCGCGCGACCAGCTTGCCGGCCACCAGGGCGAACAG
Source organism: Xenophilus sp. (assembly GCF_044462705.1). NCBI lineage: Bacteria > Pseudomonadati > Pseudomonadota > Betaproteobacteria > Burkholderiales > Comamonadaceae > Xenophilus > Xenophilus sp. Next base: position 6,363 of record NZ_JBIQNC010000184.1, on the reverse strand, counting down.
GTAGCTGGGCTTCCTGAACGGGTCGGCCCAGCGCGCGAAGTGGCGGCCTTCGGGCAGGTCGCCGTGCTCGACCAGGTTGCCGTTGGACAGCAGCACCGGGTAGGCGGCCTTCTCGGCGCGCAGCGTCACCGTGTAGCTGGCCATCACGTCCGGGCGGTCCAGGAAGTAGGTGATGCGGCGGAAGCCCTCGGCCTCGCACTGGGTGAAGAAGGTGTCCTGGCTGACGAACAGGCCCATCAACTGGGTGTTCTTCGCCGGGCAGCAGGTGGTGAAGACTTCCAGCTCGAAGCGGTCGGGCAGGCCGTCGAGCACGAGCTGGTCGTCTTCCATGCGGAAGGAGGCGCCCTGGCCGTCGACCAGCACGCGGGCCAGGTTCAGCTCGTCGCCGTCCAGGCGCAGCGGCTCGGCCGGCACGTCGGGGTTGCGGCGCATCTGCATGCGGTTGAGCACGCGGGTCTTGGCCGGATCGAGGTCGAAGGTCAGGTCGACGGTGTCGATCCAGTACGCCGGCGGGCGGTAGTCCTCGCGGCGGATGGCCACGGGCTGGGCTTGGGCGTCACGCGAGAGCAGCATCGAGCGTCTCCAGGAAATTCGATCGGGCGAGTTGGTGGTAGTCGCGCACGGCGGCGATCACGTGCGCGCCGGCGAGTTCGGCGGAGGAGTGGCTGCTGCACACGGCGACGGCGCGCATGCCGCCGCGGCGGGCAGCCTCGATGCCGAAGGGCGCGTCCTCGAAGACGATGCAGCGCTCGGGGCGGACGCCGATGCGGCGCGCCGCCTCCAGGAAGATGGCGGGCTCGGGCTTGCCGGCCAGGCCCTCGTCGCCGCCGACGATGGCCAGCGGCAGCGGGTCCATCTTCAGGCGCGACATGGCGAAGGCGATGTTGTGCCGGTCGCCGGCGGTGCCCACGGCGATCTTCAGGCCGCGCTGCGCCGCCTGCCGGGCGAAGTCCGTGAAGCCCGCCACCTCGGTGAAGGTGGCGTCGAACAGCTCGCGGTAGATGACTTCCTTCTCGTGGACCAGCGCCAGGCACTCGTCGTCCGCCAGTTCGCGCTCGAACACCTCGCGCATGCACTCGGTGCCGGTGCGGCCGGTGGTGCGGCGCAGGATCTCGTCGGCCGGCATCGCGATGCCGTGGCGCCGCGCGAACTCCACCCACGACTTCGCATGCCAGGGCATGGAGTCGATCATGGTGCCGTCCATGTCGAAGATGAGGGCTTCCGCTTTCATGGTCAGACGCCCTGCTTGAGCGACGCCTCGATGAAGGCATCCAGGTCGCCGTCCAGCACCTTCTGCGTGGCCGAGATCTCGACGTTGGTGCGCAGGTCCTTGATGCGGCTGTTGTCCAGCACGTAGCTGCGGATCTGGTGGCCCCAGCCGACGTCCGTCTTGGAGTCCTCCAGCTTCTGCTGCTCTTCCTGGCGCTTGCGCATCTCGTGGTCGTACAGGCGCGAGCGCAGGCGTTTCCAGGCCACGTCGCGGTTGCTGTGCTGGCTGCGCCCGTCCTGGCACTGCACCACGATGCCGGTGGGGATGTGCGTCAGGCGCACCGCCGAGTCGGTCTTGTTGATGTGCTGGCCGCCCGCGCCCGAGGCGCGATAGGTGTCGGTGCGCACGTCGGCCGGGTTGATCTCGATCTCGATGGAGTCGTCGATCTCGGGGTACACGAAGATGCTGGCAAAGCTGGTGTGGCGCCCGCCCGAGGAGTCGAAGGGCGATTTGCGCACCAGGCGGTGCACGCCGGTCTCGGTGCGCAGCAGGCCGTAGGCGTACTCGCCCTCGATCTTGATGGTGGCGCCCTTGATGCCGGCCGTGTCGCCGGGCGATTCGTCCTCCACCGTGGTCTTGAAGCCCTTGCGCTCGGCGTACTTCAGGTACTGGCGCATCAGCATGCTGGCCCAGTCCTGCGCCTCGGTGCCGCCCGCGCCGGCCTGGATGTCGAGGAAGCAGTTCAGCGGATCGGCCGGGTTGTTGAACATGCGGCGGAACTCGAGCGCCTCGATTTCCTTCTGCAGCTCGGCCGCGTCGTCGGCGATGGCCTGCAGCCCGGCCTCGTCGCCTTCCTCCCGGCTCATCTCGTAGAGCTCGGCGTTGTCGGCCAGCTCACGGCCCAGGCGCTCCAGCACGAGCACCACGCCGTCGAGCGCCTTCTTTTCCTTGCCCAGCTCCTGGGCCTTCTTCGGATCGTTCCAGACCGCCGGGTCTTCCAGGGCGGCGTTGACGGTTCTCAGTCGTTCGGCCTTGGCATCGTAGTCAAAGATACCTCCGCAGGTCGACCGCGCGCGTGCTCAGGTCTTCCAGGGTGGTGCCGATCTGGTTGATGCGTTCTGCGTCCATGGTGTGCGTGTCCTGTGGTCCCGAAAGGGAAAACCCGCGATTTTCTCATGCACCGCGTCCGTGGCGCCGCGGTTCAGGCGCCGGCGAGGAATTCCTCGATCAGGCCTGCCACCCGCCCGGGCTGGTCGTGGTGCAGCATGTGGCCGGCGTCCTTCACGCGGGCCAGGCGCACGTCGCGCACCGACCGCAGGCGCTGCTGGAATTCCTCCAGCGTGTAGCGCCGCTTCCACCAGCCCGAGAGGCTGTCGTCGCTGGCCACCACCGTCAGCACCGGCGCCTCGATCGCGGCGTACAGCGCCAGCATCTCGTCCACGCGGAAGATGTTGGCGTTGACCACCTTGTGCGCCGGGTCGCCGAGGATGCGCCAGCGCTCGCCGCCGTCCTCCCGGGGCGTGGCGCGCGCCCACTGGCGGGCCAGCCAGTCGGCCTTGTCCTGCGTGAGGCGCGGGTTGGTCTTCATCAGGCGGCGCGCCACGCCGTCGGCGGCGCCGTAGTCGGCCAGCGCCATCTCGCCGGCGTGCAGGCGCTTGAGCTCGTCGATCCAGCGCCCGTAGCGCCCGGGCGCCTCGTCGGCGCGGAAGGCGGGCATGCCGAAGCCCTCCAGGTTGACGATGCGGCGCATGCGCTGCGGCCGCACGCCGCCGTAGTGCATGACGACGTTGCCGCCCATGCTGTGGCCCACCAGGTCCACCGGCCGGTCACCGGCGTAGTGGTCCAGCAGCCAGTCCAGGTCGGCCAGGTAGTCGGGCATCCAGTAGTTGTCGACGCCGCCGCCTTCGGTCAGGCCGAAGCCGCGCCAGTCGGGCGCGACGACGAAGCGCTCCTCGCGCAGCGCGTCGACCACGAACTGCCACGAGGCGCCGACGTCCATCCAGCCGTGCAGCAGCACCAGCGGCGGCCGGGCGGCGGAGGGCTCGCCCCAGGTCAGCACGTGGTAGCGCAGGTTGCGCACGGGGATGAACTCGGAGCGGGCAGGGCGGCGGGGCTGATACATGGGTGCGATTATTCGCGCCTGTTTTCGCGGTGCCGGCAGGCGGGCTGGTGTTAACCCGAGGCTGTCTGTGCGTGATGCGCCGCATCAGAAACAATGATTGGCCGCCCTTGTTCGGCTTGTCCTACAGTGCCGCACCCTATCCTAAAACAAAAGGAAACAAAGGCATGACGATGCAACGCACCCAAGGATGGCTCGCGGCAGCCCTGGCCGCTAGCGCGTTTGCCATGGCGCTGCCGGCCGGCGCGGGCACGGTGACGGTGCTCACCTCCTTCCCCAAGGAGCTGACCACGGCTTACCAGAAGGCCTTCGAGGCGGCCAACCCCGGCATCAAGATCGAGATCCTGAACAAGAACACCACCGCTTCCGTCGCCTACGTGCGCGAGCTCCCCGAAGGCCAGCGCCCCGACGTGATGTGGGCCAGCGCGCCCGACGCCTTTGAGGTGCTCTCCAGCTTCAATCTGCTGCAAAGCGCGCCCGAGGTGGTGAACAAGGACGCGCCGGCCAAGATCGGCAACTACCCGCTCAACGACCCCAAGGGCATGTACTACGGCCAGGCGCTGGCGGGCTACGGCATCTCGTGGAACGCGCGCTACCTGAAAGCGCACAAGCTGACCGAGCCCAAGGAGTGGAGCGATCTGACCCGGCCGGAATACTTCGGCCACATCGCCATTTCCTCGCCCTCGCGCTCGGGCACCACGCAGCTGACGGTGGAGACCATCCTGCAGGGCGAAGGCTGGGACAAGGGCTGGTCGCAGCTGCTGCAGATGATGGGCAACGCGGCCGCGGTGACCGACCGCAGCTTCGCCGTGCCGGACGGTGTGAACAATGGCCAGTACGGCATCGGCATCGTGATCGACTTCCTGGCGCTGGCGGGCAAGTACTCGGGCTATCCGGTGGATTTCGTCTACCCCAGCATGACCGCTGTGGTGCCCGCCAACATCGCGCTGATCGCCGGGGCCAAGAATCCGGACGAGGCCAAGAAGTTCATGGCCTACACCATGTCGGTGCCCGGCCAGCAGATCCTGTTCGAGCCCAAGATCGGACGCCTGCCCATCCTGCCGTACGGCCTGCTCAAGCCCCCGGCGGGCTACCCGGTGCCGCAAGATATCGCCAAGCGCGCCAAGGTGCAGTTTGATTCGCAGCTCTCGGGTGCGCGCTATCCGGTGGTCATCAGCCTGTTCGACCAGATGGTGACCTTCCGCCTGAAGGAATTGCAGGCGGCCACCAAGGCCATCCACGAGGCCACGCACGCTCTCAAGGCCAAGCCCAACGCCAAGGGCAGCGAGCTGCTGGCGCAGGCGCGCAGCCTGGCCTACACGCCGCTGGTGGGCGCGGAGAACGTGAAGAACACCGAGTTCCTGGAGCTGTTCCGCAAGAGCCGGCGCGACGTGGCCGTCTCCAAGCAGCTCACCGGCCTGGAGCAGATGTGGTCCGACAAGGCGCGAGCCAACTACGAGCGCGCACGCGAACTGGCCGAGCAGGCGCGGGGCCTGGCTCGCTGACCACACGCCGCCGCCGCCATGCAAGTCACCGCGCTGCGGCCCGGCGTTGCCGGGCCGGGGCCGTGGATCGCTTTCGGGCTGATCCTGGCCTTTCTGCTGGTCTTCCTGATCCTGCCTGTCGGCACGGTCATCTACACCGCCTTCGTCAACGAGGGTGGGGTGCTGACGCTGGGGCATTTCACCAACTTCTTCGGACAGGGCCTTTTCCGCGAATCTTTCTTCAACAGCCTGTGGGTGGCGCTGGCGGCGACCTTCTTCGCCAGCGTGATCGCAGTGCCGCTGGCCTACCTGACGGTACGCTTCGAGTTCCGAGGGGCGCTGCTGATCCAGACGCTGGGCGTGCTGCCGCTCATCATGCCGCCCTTCGTGGGCGCGGTGGCGCTGCAACTGATCTTCGGGCGCAGCGGCTCGGTCAACCTGCTGCTGAGTGACTGGTTCGGCTTCACCGTCCCCATCATGGACGGGCTGGTGGGCGTGACTTTCGTCGAGAGCATCCACTACTTCCCCTTCATCCTGCTCAACCTGGTGGCGGCCATGCGCAACATCGACGGCGCCATGGAGGAGTCGGCCCTGAACCTGGGTGCGCGCGGCTGGCGCCTGTTCCGGCGCGTGATCTTCCCGCTGGCCATGCCGGGCTACCTGGCCGGCGCGGCGCTGGTGTTCGTGAAGGTCTTCGACGACCTGGGCACGCCGCTGGTGATGGGTGTGACCAACATGCTGGCCCCGCAGGCCTACCTGCGCATCACTTCGATGGGCATCGACGATCCGCTGGGCTACGTCATCAGCGTCATCATGATCGGCTTTTCCATCCTGGCACTGTGGATGGCCGCGCGCGTGATGAAGGGCAGGGACTACGCCACGCTGCAAAAGGGGGGCAGTGCGCTGCGAAAGCGCCGCCTGGGCGCCTGGGAGTCGGTGCTGGCCTACGGCTGGATCGTGTTCGTGCTGCTGGTCACGCTGGCGCCGCACATCGGCATCCTGCTCATGTCCTTCTCCAAGGTCTGGAGCTTCTCGGTGCTGCCCGATGCCTACACGCTGGAGCACTACGCCACGGTGTTCAGCGACGCCGGCGGCATGATCGGCAACACGCTGCTCTATTGCGTGCTGGCTGCGGGGCTGGACGTGGTGATCGGCATCGCCATCGCCTATCTGATCCTGCGCACGCGGCTGCCCGCGCGGCAGTGGCTGGACTACCTGGCCTCGGCGGCACTGGCCATTCCGGGGCTGGTGCTGGCCATTGGCTACCTGCGCCTGTTCAGGGGGGTGGAGCTTCCGTTCACCGACACGCCCCTGATCAGCACCTGGGTGCTCATCATGCTGGCCTACGCGGTGCGGCGCCTGCCTTATGCGCTGCGCTCGTGCATGGCGGCGCTGCAGCAGGTGCACGTGTCGCTTGAAGAGGCCGCACAGAGCCTGGGGGCCACGCGCATGTCCACCATCCGCCGCGTGATGGTGCCGCTGATGGCGGGCGGCATCCTGGCGGGCTTCGTCACCAGCTTCATCACGGCGGCGGTGGAGCTGTCGGCCAC
>NZ_JBIQNC010000183.1:0-9535 GCF_044462705.1 Xenophilus sp. | reverse complement strand
GTCGAAGCGCGGCGCCGGGCTTCGACAGGCTCAGCCTGAACGGGTGAGGGCGCTCAGGCCGCCTCCAGCGCGGCCTCGATGTCGCGGGCGAGGGTCGCCGGCGCGTCCAGCGGCGCGTAGCGGCGGACCACCGCGCCGTCGCGCCCGACCAGGAACTTGGTGAAGTTCCACTTGATGGCCGTGCTGCCCAGCAGGCCCGGCTTCTCCTTCACGAGCCAGCGGTACAGCGGGTCGGCGCCGGGGCCGTTGACCTCGATCTTGGACATCATCGGGAAGCTCACGCCGTAGTTCTTCTGGCAGAAGGCGCCGATCTCGTCGTTGCTGCCCGGGTCCTGGTTGCCGAACTGGTTGCTCGGGAAGCCCAGCACCGCGAAGCCGCGCTCCCTGTAGCGCTCGTACAGGTCTTCCAGCCCGCCGAACTGCGGCGTGAAGCCGCAGTGGCTGGCCGTGTTCACGATCAGCAGCACCTGCCCCTTGAAGCGCGCGAGCGGCACCTGCTCGCCGTCGATCTGCCGGACCTCGAAGTCGTAGATGCTGCCTGCCATGGCGGCCTCCGCGGGGAAAGAGTGGACGATCCGGCCATTGTGCGCCTCCAGCCACCCGCTTCGGCCATCGGCTTTCGGTCAGAAGGCCGCGGAGCAGGCCATGCGAGGACACGCACGGAACGGGCTCTGCCCGGCCGTTGCGTGTGCCCCCTTGAGGGGGTTGGCGGAGCGGAACGAAGTCCGCGGAGACTGGGGGTGGTCAATGATGCTTGTCGGTGCGGGCGATGCGCAGGAGCTGGATGACCTCGCGCGGGTAGCGCCGCAGCGTGCGCCAGTACCAGAGCTGGATCAGCACCATCACCCCCGCCACCACCAGCCCGAAGGCGGAGATGGCGCCGTAGGCCGACAGGCCGAACCAGGTGCAGGCGCTGTAGAAGGCGCCCAGCAGCAGGATGCAGGCCTGCTCGTTGAAGTTCTGCACGGCGATGGAGCGGCCCGCGCCCATCAGGTTGTGGCCGCGGTGCTGCAGCAGCGCGTTCATCGGCACCACGACGAAGCCGCCCAGGCCGCCCAGCAGCATCAGGAAGGGGATGGCCACCCACACGTTGCCGACGAAGTTCATGCACACCACCAGCAGGCCCATCGCCACCCCCAGGGGGATGACGCGGGTGGCGATGTCCAGCCGCATGCGCGCCGAGGCCACCACCGCGCCCACCGCCGTGCCCACGGCCAGCACGCCCGTCAGCGCCGAGGCCTGCGTCGTGCCGTAGCCCAGCGCCACGGCCGCCCAGGGCAGCACGATGTACTTGAGGTTGCCGCTGGCGCCCCAGAACAGCGTGGTGGTGGCCAGCGAGATCTGGCCGAGCTTGTCCTTCCACAGCCGCTCGTTGCAGCGCCAGAAGTCGGGCAGCAGGCCCAGCAGGTTGCGCAGCAGGCCGTGCTGCGGGTTGGCGCGCAGCGGGCGCATCTCCACGCCGGTGTGCGGGATGCGCGTGTTGAACCACGCCGCCAGCGCATACACCGCGATCAGCACCGTGATGGCCGCCTCCGGCGGCGTGTCGATGCCGGTGTCAATCACCGGGAAATCGAAGGCCAGCAGGTGGCTGGACAGCGCATGCCCCACGAGCTGCCCGCCCAGCACGATCCCCAGAATGATCGAGGCGATGGTCAGCCCCTCGATCCAGCCGTTGGCCTTGACCAGTTGCGAGGCCGGCAGCAGCTCGGTGAGGATGCCGTACTTGGCCGGCGAGTAGGCCGCCGCGCCCAGCCCCACGATCGCGTAGGCCAGCAAGGGATGCCCGCCGAACAGCATGGCCACGCAACCCACCGCCTTGATGGCGTTGCTGATGAACATGACCTTGCCCTTGGGCAGCGCGTCGGCGAAGGCGCCCACCAGCGGCGCCAGCGCCACGTAGAAGATCGCGAAGATGGGCACCAGCGCGGCGCGCTGCCACTCGGCGGCGCCGGCCGAGCGCAGCAGCTCGACGGCGGCGACGAACAGCGCCTGGTCGGCCAGCGACGAGAAGAACTGCGCCGCCATGATCGTGTAGAAGCCGCGCTTCATCGGGGTGCTCCCGGAGCGAGGCTGCGCCTGCCCCGTCCCCGGGGGAGGACATGACGGCTTGGGGCGGCCCGGCGTTTTCTTCTTGAGATGCGGAACAGGCCGGGCGGCACGGGGCGGGCAGTGGGGGAGAGTCGTCGGAACCGCCGCCGGCGCCGCGCCGTGTGCGCTGCCGTCTCGCCTGGGGAGGGGACGACGGCCGCGCGGAATGCGGGTACCGATGGGGCAGGGGTGCGTGGTTATAGCATGGGGGTGCGGTGCCAAAATGACCGCAGGCACCCCTTGTTCAGTGGGTGTTTTCCCTCGCACGCCGAACGTCCTTTCATGCCTCGCCCGATCCTCTGCACCATCCATCCCGGCGCGCTGCGCCACAACCTGGAACGCGTGCGGCGCGCGGTGCGCGAGTCGCGCGTGTGGGCGGTGGTCAAGGCCAATGCCTACGGCCACGGCATCGAGCGCGTGTACGACGCGCTGCGCGGCGCCGACGGCTTCGCGCTGCTGGACCTGGCCGAGGCCGAGCGCGTGCGCGCCCTCGGCTGGCGCGGCCCGATCCTGCTGCTGGAGGGCGTGTTCGAGCCGCGCGACCTGGAGCTGTGCTCGCGCCTCGCGCTGTGGCATGCGGTGCACTGCGACGAGCAGATCGACTGGCTGGCTGCCCACAAGACGCAGCAGCCGCACCGCGTCTTCCTCAAGATGAACTCGGGCATGAACCGCCTGGGCTTCGCGCCCGCGCGCATGCGTGCGGCGTGGACGCGCCTGGCGGCGCTGCCGCAGGTGGAGGAGGTCTCGCTGATGATGCACTTCAGCGATGCCGACGGCCCCAGGGGCATCGACGCGGCCATGGCCGCCTTCGACGAAGCCACGCGCGAGCTGCCCGGCGAACGCAGCCTGGCCAACAGCGCCGCCGTGCTGCGCCATGCCGAGGCCACCCGGGCCGACTGGGTGCGCCCCGGCATCGTGCTGTACGGCGGCTCGCCCGACCATCCCGAGCACGACGCCGCCCACTGGCAGCTGCAGCCCACCATGACGCTGGCCACGCGGCTGATCGGCGTGCAGGCGCTGGACGCCGGCGACACGGTGGGCTACGGCTCGCGCTTCACCGCCGAGGCGCCGATGCGCATCGGCGTCGCCGCGGTGGGCTACGCCGACGGCTACCCGCGCCACGCACCCACCGGCACGCCCGTGCTGGTGAACGGCGTGCGCACCCGCGTGGTGGGGCGCGTGAGCATGGACATGCTCGCGGTCGACCTCGACCCCGTGCCCGGCGCCGCCCTCGGCAGCGAGGTCGTGCTGTGGGGCCGCAGCGCCGGCACCGGCGCCGTGCTGCCCATCGACGAGGTGGCGCAGCCCTGCGGCACCATCGGCTACGAGCTGATGTGCGCGGTGGCGCCGCGCGTGCCCTTCTCCGTCGAAGACAACGGCGGATGAAGGTCTTCTCCAACTGGCGCTCCGTGCGCCTGTGGGAGACGCAGGTCGAGCGCGACCTGCACCGCCGCCACGCGCTGCGCGTGCACGGCCTGGCCATCGGCACGCTCACGCTGCTGGTCATGTGGGCGGCCTCGGCGCTGCTGATGTGGGCGGGCGTCGATGCGCTGGCGCTGCGCTATGCCGTGGCACTGGGACTGGGCTACCTGGCGTACCTCGGCATCCTGCGCTGGTGGGCGCAGCGGCTGGTGCGCGACGAGGACGACCGCAGCAGCGGCTGGGGCGACGGCATCGACCTTCCCGGCGAACTGCCGCTGCCGCGCCCGCCGTCCGGCGGCGGGCAGGCGCCGGCCTCTTCTTTCCGCAGCGGCGGCGGAGGCGACTACGCGGGCGGCGGCAGCTCGGGCGACTTCGCCGCGCCCGGCACCGACGCGGGCGGCATCGGCCTGGGCGACCTGGCCGGCGATGCGCTGGGCGCGGCCGCCGGCGCCGACGAGGGCGCCGTCGTCGTGGTGCCGGTGGTGGCCGTCTTCCTGATCGGCGCGGCGGTGCTGTTCGGCGCCGGCGCGCTGGTGCTGGTGTACTTCGGTTCCGAGGCGCTGCTCGCGGTGGCGATCGAGATCGCCTTCTCCTACGCCTCGGCGCGCACCGCGGTGCGGGTGGCGCGCGAGGGCTGGCTGGGCGCCGCCGTGCGCCTGACGTGGAAGCCGCTGCTCGGCGCGCTGGCCTGCGCGGTCGTCCTGGGCATCGCGCTGGACCGCTTCATGCCGCAGGCCGGTTCGCTGCCGCAGGCGGTGCGCCTGCTCACCGGCCGCGGCTGAGGGGCGCAGGCGTCAATCCAGCCGGATGTTCTTGGCCCGGATGATCTTGCCCCACAGGGCGTACTCCGCCTCGATGGTCTGGGCCATCTCCCGGGACGGGCCGCCCACCGGCTCCGAGCCGAAATCGCGGATGCGCTTCTGCATGTCGGGCAGCTGCGTGATCCTGGCGAACTCGGACTGAAGCTTCGCGAGCACCGCCGTCGGCGTGCCCGCGGGAGCCCAGACGCCCTGCCAGCCCAGGAGATCGAAGCCCGGGATCGCCTCCGACATCGCCGGCACGTTCGGCAGCGCCGCCAGGCGCTTGGGCGTGGTCACTGCCAGCGCCTTCGTCTTGCCGCTCGCGGCGAAGGGAATGGCGGAGGGGAAGGGCTCGAAGACCATGGCCACCTGGCCGCCCATCACGTCCGTCAACTGGCCCTGCTTGTAGGGCACGTGGAGGAACTCCGTGCGCGTCTGCTCCTGGATGATCTCGAAGGCCAGGTGCGACGCGGTGCCGGGGCCGTAGCTCGCGTAGGCCACCTTGCCCGGATGCTTCTTCGCGTAGGCGATGGTCTGCGCGAGGTCGGCGGCAGGGAAGTCGTTGTTCGCCAGCAGGATGTAGCCGGTCGTCAGGGTGATGGAGACCGGCGCCATGTCCTTGCGCATGTCGTAGCCCAGCTTGCCGAACAGGTGCGGGTTCATGGTCGGGATCTGGTTGTACGCGTACAGCAGCGTGTGGCCGTCGGCCGGCGCGTGGGCGACCGACTCGGCGCCGATGTTGCCGGAGGCGCCCGGCTTGTTGTCGACCAGGAACTGCTGGCCCAGGGCGCGGCTCAGGTGGTCGGCGTACAGGCGTGCCATGACGTCGGGGCCCGAGCCGGCCGGCGCCGGCACGATGATCTTGACGGGCTTGCTGGGGTAGGCCCCCTGCGCGCCTGCGGAACCGGCCACGGCGGCGAGCGCCCCGGCCAGCACGAGGCCCCGGCGGGTGATGTCCATGCGTGTTGTCTCCAGGTATTTCTTCTGCATCCCGGACGGATGCTCAGGCGGCCAGCTTGTCGCGCTGGAAGATGCCGGCTTCGATCAGGCGCTCGATGCCGGCGGGGGAAATCTCCGCGGCCGGCGCGTTGCCCCCGATCATGCCGAGCAGCAGGCCCTCGGCCTCGCCCTCGGGCGGCTTCACGCACTCGAAGCGGCGCTGCACGCCGACGGGAAACGCGATGAAGTCGAGCGGCTCCAGCAGGAGGTGCTCGTCGCCCTGGTCGCCCTCCCATTCCAGCTTCCACGTGCCCTTCATGACCATGAAGGTCTCGACCGTGTCGTGGGTGTGCATCAGCACGCCCTTGCCCGGCGCGGCGGCGATGAACGAGACGCCGAAGCCGGCCTGCAGGTGCGACACCCGCGCCTTGGCCCGGTCGCCGAAGGGCGAGAACTGGCCGTCGCCCTTGGGCTGGTCGAAGCCCAGGACGTTGAGGAAGGCGCGCCGGCAGTCGGGCAGCTGCATGTCGGGCAGGCCCGTCTCGCAGCGCTGGAGGTCCGCGAAACGCGCCACGCAGGCGAGCATGTCGGCGGTGGTGGGCTTGGTGGTCTGGATCGGCATGGTTCTGCGGGAGGTCGGGGGAAGTCCGATTCGAGCATCCCGGCCCGCGGGCCACAATCAACCGCGTGCAATGTCCGAATAAGCCAAGCTGATGCCCGCGTGAAGAGAAGCAACATCAACCTCCTGATCTGCCTCGATGCGCTTCTGACCGAACGCTCCGTGACGCGTGCGGCGCAGCGCCTGGAGATGAGCCAGCCGGGCATGAGCAACGCGCTGTCGCGCCTGCGCGAGCTGACCGGCGACCCGCTGCTGGTGCGCTCCGGCAACGCGCTGATCCTGACGGAGCGCGCGCATGCCCTGGCCCGCAAGGTCCGGGAGGGCATCGAGCTGATGGACGAGATCTTCGCCAACGAGGGGCCGCTGGAGCTGGCCAGCGCCACCGGGATGGTGACGGTGGCCGCCGCCGACTCGATGGGCATGGCGGTCGTGCCGGCCCTGTCGCAGCGGCTGGCGGAATCGGCGCCGCACGTGACGCTGAACGTGCGCCAGCCCGATCCGGACCATCTGCGCGAGTGGCTGAGCGAAGGAGAGTGCGACCTCGCCATCGGGCACTTTCCGGACCTCCACCCGGACCTGCGCAGCACGCTCCTGTTCCCCCAGCCGCTGTCGTGCATGCGGGCGAAGGCCACCGCGGACGAGCCGCTGACGCTCGACGCGTACCTGCGCAGGACCCACGTCGTGTTCGGCTCGCCCTTCTCGCCGCGCTCCACGATCGAGCAGACGATCGGCCGGGCGCTCGCCGCCGCGGGGCTCGACCGGCCGCGCACCGTTCGCGTCTCGTCGGTGCTGGTCATCCCCTATATCGTGGCGGGCTCGCAGCACGTCGCGACGCTGCCGACGTGGATGTGCCGGCACTTCGCCGGCTTCCTCGACCTGGACGTCTCGCCGGTGCCGGTCGAGCTGCCGCAGATCCAGAACGTGATGGTCTGGCACGAGCGCACGCACCGGCAGGCGCTGCATGCCTGGGTGCGGGACACGGTCCGCGCCATCGCGCCGGGAGAGGCGGCCACGGGCATCGACATCCGGACGGTGTCGTAGCCAAGCCGGCGCAATGCCGCCATTGCGCCGGCTTGATGGCGCGAACGCCCCGGTGCGGCTACCGTGGCGCGATGTTCGAATGGACCGACATGCAGGAGCTGCGCGACGGCGTGCGCTGCCGCGTCTTCAGGCCGCGGGGCGAGGGCCGCCTCGCCTCGGCGGCGATGTACGACAGGCCCGGCACGCAGCCCGGGGAGCGCGCGCCGGTGCTGCTGGTGCAGCACGGCGGGAGCAGCTCCAAGACCGGCGTGGACGTGTGGGACGCGGCGATGGAATTCGCGGGCCGGCTGGGCTGGCGGGTCGTGGCGCTCGACGGCCCCGTGCACGGCGCCAGGACGCCGCCCGGCGAGCCCGACGAAGGGCCGGCGAACCGGGCGAGGTTCTTCCACGTGTGGGAGCACGACCCTGGCCACGTGGGCGCGCACGTCGCGCGCTGGCAGGCGCTGATCGACGAGCTGGCGCACGCGCTGCCCGGCAGCGGGCTGCATTGGCTCGGCGTCTCGATGGGCACCGCCTACGGGCTGCCGCTGCTGGCCGTGGAGCGCCGCGTGTCCCGTGCCGTGCTGGGCATGTGGGGCACCAGCTTCGTCCAGTCGGCGCGGCTGCTCGACGACGCGCGCGCGGTGCGGTGCCCGGTCCTGTTCCAGCAGAAGTGGGACGACGAACTGTTCACCCGCGAAGGGCAGCTCGCGCTGTTCGACGCGCTGGGCACCGTCGACAAGCGGCTGCAGGCGTTCGTCGGCGGCCACGTGCGGATCGCCGGCGAGCAGATGCGCGAGATCGTGCGCTTTCTTTCCCGGCCGCAGGCGGCCGGGGCGCCGTGAAGGTGCGCGGGCGGACCTGCGCAGCTAGCTGGAGCGCGCGCCGTACAGGCCGAGTTCCTGCGCCTGCAGCCGCGCCAGGCCCAGCAGCGCGTCGGTGAAGGGCGTGTGCAGCCCCACGCCCTGGCCCAGTTCGCGCACGGCCGACACCAGCGCATCCAGCTCCACCGCGCGGCCGGCCTCCACGTCCTGCAGCATCGAGGTCTTGAAGGGGCCGAGCTTGCGCGTGACGTTGTGGCGGTCTTCCGGGCTCTCGGCGATGGGCACGCCGATGCGCTCGCCGATCTCCCTGGCCTCCAGCATCACCGCGGAGATGAAGCCGCGCACCAGGTCGTCGCCCAGGATCCGGTCGGTCGTCGCGCCCGTCAGCGCGCTGACGGGGTTGACCGTCATGTTGCCCCACAGCTTGTACCAGACGTCCTTCTGGATCTGCGGCGACACGCTGGCCTGGACGCCCCCGCGCGCCAGCAGCTCGGCCAGGCGCTGCACGCGCGGCGTGGCCTCGCCCGAGGGCTCGCCCAGGATCAGGCCGCTGCCGAAGTGGTGGCGCACCACGCCGGGCGCGTCCAGCGAGCAACTGCAGTGCACCACGCCGCCGATCACGTGGCGCGAGGGGATCGCCTCGGCGATGGCGCCGGCGGGGTCGACCGCCGTCAGCCGGCGCCCGGCCAGCGGGCCGCCGAAGCCGCCTTCGAGGAACCACCAGGGCACGCCGTTCATGGCGGTGAGCACCGTGGTGTCGGGCCCGATCAGCGGCCCGATGCGCGCGGCCACCGCCTCCAGCGCCGGCGCCTTCACGGCCACCACCACCAGGTCCTGCGGGCCGAGGTCGGCCGGGTCTTCCACCGCGTGGACCGGCACGCGCTCGCGCACGTCCGCGCCGCCTTCGTCTCTGCGCACCAGCGTCAGGCCGTCCTGGCGCAGCGCGGCCAGCGTGGCACCGCGCGCCACCACGTTCGGCCGCTGGCCGGCGCGGGCCAGCGCGGCGCCGATCCAGCCGCCGATCGCGCCGGCGCCGTAGATGCAGGCTTTCATGGCGGCGCTCAGTCGCGGTAGGAGGGGTCGATGCGGTCCACCTGGCGCACCAGGGCGTCGAACACGTCCTGCCCGGCGCCGTGGCTCGGGTCGAACTGAAGCGCGTCGCGCGTGCACTTCTCGGCGACGGCCTCGCTCACCGGGATGGCGCGGCCCATCGAGAAGGTGGCCATCTGGATCTCGCAGGCGCGCTGCAGCGTCCACAGGATGGCGAAGGTCTGCGGCAGCGTGTGGCCCCAGGCCAGCAGGCCGTGGTTGCGCAGGATCACGGCCTGCCTGTCGCCGATGCTGCGGATCACGCGCGGGCCTTCGTCGGCATGGATGGTGATGCCCTCGAAGTCGTGGTACGCCACCATGCCGTGCAGCTGGGCCGAGTAGAAGTTGGTCTGCTGCAGGCCGCCTTCCAGGCAGGCCACGGCCACGCCGGCGGTGGTGTGCGTGTGCATGACGCAGTGGGCGTCGGGCACGCCGTCGTGGATGGCCGCGTGCAGCACGAAGCCGGCCGGGTTGACGCGGTGCGTCGAGCCGTCGAGCACGCGCCCGGCGAGGTCGATCTTGACCAGGTTGCTCGCCGTGACCTCGCTGTAGTGCAGCCCGAAGGGGTTGATGAGGAACTGCTTCTCGCCGCCGGTCACGCTGTCGGGCAGCCGCACCGTGATGTGGTTGTAGATCATCTCCGTCCACCCCAGCATCGCGAAGATGCGGTAGCAGGCCGCGAGCTGCACGCGCGCGGCGCGCTCGTCGGGGTGGATGGGCGGATGGACCAGCGC
>NZ_JBIQNC010000182.1:0-9685 GCF_044462705.1 Xenophilus sp. | reverse complement strand
GGCGGGTAGATGTAGGTGTTGCGGACCATGAACTCCTTGAGGATGTCGTTCTGGATGGTCCCGGAGAGCTTGTCCTGGCTCACGCCCTGCTCTTCCGCCGCGATCACGTAGCCGGCCAGCACCGGCAGCACGGCGCCGTTCATCGTCATCGACACGCTGACCTTGTCCAGCGGGATGCCGTCGAACAGGATCTTCATGTCCTCCACCGAGTCGATCGCCACGCCGGCCTTGCCCACGTCGCCGGTCACGCGCGGGTGGTCGCTGTCGTAGCCGCGGTGCGTCGCCAGGTCGAAGGCGACGCTCACGCCCTGCCCGCCCGCCGCCAGCGCCTTGCGATAGAAGGCGTTCGACTCCTCGGCGGTCGAGAAGCCCGCGTACTGGCGGATCGTCCACGGCCGCACCGCGTACATGGTGGCCTGCGGGCCGCGGATGTAGGGCTCGAAGCCGGGCAGCGTGTCGGTGTACGCCAGCCCCTTCAGGTCGGCCGCCGTGTACAGCGGCTTGACGGCGATGCCGTCCGGCGTCACCCAGTTCAGGGCGGCCGGGTCGCCGCCCGGCGCGGACTTGGCTGCCGCCTTGGCCCAGTCGTCGAGCGTGGCCGTCTTGAAGGAGGGTTCGGGAATGCTGCTCATCCCGCCAGTCTAACCGCTGTAATTATTAATTCAAACACCCGGTTCTGCGGTACAGTCCGCCCCATGTCCGCCGTGACCCTGACCCCGCGCGCCCTGTACGAGGAGGTGGCCGAGCAGTTGCGCCAGCGCATCTTCAGCCGCGAGCTGGAGCCCGGCAGCTGGATCGACGAGCTGAAGATCGCCGAGGAGTTCGGCATCAGCCGCACGCCCCTGCGCGAGGCGCTGAAGGTGCTGGCTGCCGAGGGCCTGGTGACGATGAAGGTGCGCCGCGGCGCCTATGTGACCGAGGTGTCCGAGCGCGACCTGGCGGACGTGTACCACCTGCTGGCGCTGCTGGAGAGCGACGCCGCCGGCGTGGCCGCGGAGCGCGCCACGCCCCAGCAGATCGACGAGCTGAAGGCGCTGCACGCCGAGCTGGAGGCCGCGGCCCGGCCCGGCCGGGTGGATCGCGAGCACTTCTTCGCCGTCAACGAACGCTTCCACATGCGCCTGCTGGCCATCGCCGACAACCGCTGGCGCGACCAGTTGGTGGCCGACCTGCGCAAGGTGATGAAGCTCAACCGCCACAACTCGCTGCTCAAGGCCGGGCGCATCGCCGAGTCCCTGGCCGAGCACCGGGCGCTGATGGCGGCCATCGAGGCGCGCGACCCGCAGGCCGCCGTGGCGCGGATGCAGGCGCACTTCAGGAGCGGGCTCGAAGCCGCCGCCTGAGCCCGCCGCGCCGCCGCTTGCGATACTCGAGGGCTGGATTGCGCTGCCCCGCCCCGGGGTGCGCCCTCAAGACACCGTGAAAAGCATGTCCTCTTCTCTCGCCGACATCGAAGCCCAGATACGGCGCCTCAGCGACGAGCGCGAAGCCATGGAGCAGCAGCGCGAACGCCTGCGCGCCGAGGAGCTGAAGGTCCTGGCCGATGCCTATGCCCGCAAGCTGCGGGCGGCCGGCTTCACGATCAGGGAAGGCCTGGCAGCGCTGCGCCCCTACGCCGCCGTGCGCCTGGCCCAGGAACAGTCCGACGCGGCGCCGGTAGCAGCGCCGGCACCAGCGCCTTCCGCCCCGCAAGGCACCGCCGCGCCGCAGGACCTGCGCTCGCGCGCTGCCCAGGTGCTGGGGCCGGACGCATCGCGCTGGCTGCGGCGGCCCCACCCGCTGCTGGGCGGGCAGACGCCGCAGCAGGTCGCCGCCACGCCCCAGGGGCTGGAGAAGGTCAACGCGCTGCTGGCCGCATACGCCCGCGGCGCCTAGGCGGAACGCTCAGGCCGGGTCCGCCACCGGCGCGGCGGCATGCGCCAGCGCCATCACCTCGTGCGGCGGCCGCTCGCGCAGGCGCCGGTCGCTCCACACCTGCCGCCAGCGGCGCGCGCCCGGCAGGCCATTGCGCAGGCCCAGCATGTGCCGCGCGATGTTCGGCCAGGGCGTGCCGTGCGCGGCGGCCTCGCGCGCCATGTAGTCGCACATCCGCGCCTCCACCTCCTCGCGCGTCAGCGCCTGCGGGGCGTCGCCGAAGAAGTGTTCGTCCCACCCGGCCAGCCACCACGGGTTGTGGTACGCCTCGCGCCCGACCATCGCGCCGTCGAGCAGGCGCAGGTGCTCGTGGACCTGCGCGTCGGCGCGGATGCCGCCGTTGATCGAGAAGCGCAGCGCCGGAAAGTCGTGCTTGAGCCGGTGCACCAACTCGTGGCGCAGCGGCGGGATCTCGCGGTTCTCCTTCGGCGAGAGGCCCTTGAGCCAGGCGTTGCGCGCATGCACGATGAAGGTCTTGCAGCCGGCCTCGCTCACCGTGCCGACGAAGTCGCGCACGAACTCGTAGCGCTCCACCTTATCGATGCCGATGCGGTGCTTGACCGTGACCGGCACGCCGACCGCGTCGACCATCGCCTTCACGCAGTCCGCCACCAGTTGCGGCTCGGCCATCAGGCAGGCGCCGAAGGCGCCGCGCTGCACGCGCTCGCTGGGGCAGCCGCAGTTGAGGTTGATCTCGTCGTAGCCCCACTGCTCGCCCAGCCTGGCGCACTTCGCCAGCTCGTCCGGCTCGCTGCCGCCCAGTTGCAGCGCCACCGGGTGCTCGGACGGATCGAAGCGCAGGTGCCGGTGCACGTCGCCGTGCAGCAGCGCGCCGGTGGTCACCATCTCGGTGTAGAGCAGCGCCCGCCGGCTGAGCAGGCGGTGCAGGTAGCGGCAGTGGCGGTCGGTCCAGTCGAGCATGGGAGCGACCGACAGCCGATGATCGGGGAAGGCAGGGAGAGTTTCAGCGGGAGACATCGCAGGCGCGGGCGTCATGCGGACGCCCGGGGGCCGATTGTCCCCGAGCGGCGCGCCGCTCAGATCGGATCGCGCGAGCCGCCGAGCTGGCCGTACGAGGTGCGCAAGCCCTGGTAGTCGGTCGGCCCGCTGGTCTCGGGCGGGTGGCCGGAGGCGCTGAGCCAGCCGACGATGGTCGGCAGGCGGCGGTCGAAGTGGCCCTGCAGCGCGGTCCAGTCCGGCACCTCGGGCACCAGTTCCATCACTTCCAGCGCCTCGACGGCGATGGTGCGCAGGCTGGTGACCATGGCCAGGCCGCGGCCGTCCAGCTGCTGCAGGCTGGCCTCGCGCCCCTGGGAGAGGATTTCCTGGAGGATGCGCCGGTGGACGAGGAAGTCCGCCAGGCTCTGCTTGGCGCAGGCGTCGGCCAGCTCGCGGAAGACCCAGTGCATGTTGGCGGCGAACAGCGCCGCCACGTGCTGCGCCTGCCGCTGGGTGCGGCGGGCCGCCTCGTTCTGCAGTTGCGCACCCCACAGCAGGGCCATCAGCACGCCCACCGCCTGGATCCAGGCAGCCCACTCGAGGGCGCTCTGCGGCGCCGCCAGCCAGACCACGAGGCCCAGCCCGACCACGCAGGCGACGGCGACGTAGGCGACGCGCTTCATGGGTGGCCTCCGGCAGCGGGCACCGGGCCTGCGGGCAGGCGGCAGGGGACGGGGTGGCTCATCGGCGGGCTCTCAGCGCGGCGGGTGGGCGGCAGAAGCCGAAGCAGCGGCCGGCTGCCCCGTGCGCGGGCCATCGCGGCCGAACAGGCGCCGCATCGCCGCCACGCCGGCGACCAGCGCATCGGAATAGCTGCGCTGCGGTTCCGCGGCCGCTTCCAGCACCGCGTAGGGCAGCACGTCGTCCACCGCGCAGTCCACCGCTTCGAGCAGCACCCAGTGGAATTCGCCCGCCTCCAGCTCCTGGACGGTGAGTGCGACATTGCGCAACGTGGACATGGGACGACTCGGGACGCTTCCTGCGAACAGCAATGGGACACCGGCATGGTAGGTCAAAGGACTTCATCGTCCGCAGCCACAATTTCACGTTTTGCTACATTTGTGACTTGATTCTGCGCCGAAATGCGCCCGGCGCATGCCCCGGAGGGGACTTTTACCCTGGCACAGGCCGGAATTGACGCCGATTCAGGCGGCCGCGATGGCGCGCCGCAACACGTCGCGGGCCATCGCCTGCGCCAGTTCCTGCTCGCCGAGGAAGACGGTGGCCGCCTCCTCCTGCGCCAGCAGGCGCGCTTCGGCCTCGTTGTGGCTGCGGATGACGATCTCGACGGCCGGGTTGAGCGTGCGCGCCGTGGCGATCATCTGGCGCACGTTGAGCGCGTCGGGCGTGGCCACCACCAGCACGCGCGCCCGCGCGATGTGGGCCTGGATCAGCACCGCGGGCTCCGCGGCATCGCCCCAGACGGCGGCCAGCCCGTCCTCGCGCATGCGCTCCACCAGTTCGCGGTTCTGGTCGGCCACGACGAAGGGCACGTCGCGCGAGCGCAGTTCCGCCGCGATGCGCCGGCCCACCCGCCCGTAGCCCACCAGCACCACCTGGCGCGAGAGGAAGCGCGCCTCGGTCTCCTGCGGCAACTCGGCCAGCGGGTCGTCGCGCGCCTCCAGCCGCCGCGCCAGCGCGGAATGCACGCGCAGCCAGCGCAGCACCGGCCCGATCGCGCCGAAGCACAGCGGGTTGGCGGCGATGGAGATCAGCGCGCCGGCCAGCACCAGGCTCTGCGCCTGCACCGGCAGCAGTTCGTGGCGGGCGCCGAGCGCGACCAGGATGAAGGAGAACTCGCCGATCTGCGCCAGGCTGGCGCTGACCGTCAGCGCGGTGGCCAGCGGGTAGCGGAAGGCGAGCACCAGCGCGCAGGCGGCAAAGGACTTGCCGAACACGATGACCAGCACCACCGCCAGCACCTGCAGCGGCTGCTCGACCAGCACGCTCGGGTCGAACAGCATGCCCACCGACACGAAGAACAGCACCGCGAAGGCGTCGCGCAGCGGCAGCGATTCCTGCGCCGCCCGGTGGCTGAACTCCGATTCGCGCATCACCATGCCGGCGAAGAAGGCCCCCAGCGCGAAGGACACGCCGAACAGCGAGGCCGAGGCGAAGGCGATGCTCACCGCCGCCGCCACCACGCACAGGGTGAACAGCTCGCGCGAGCCGGTGCGCGTGACCTGCCACAAGAGCCAGGGGAAGACGCGCCGCCCCACCACCAGCATCAGCGCGACGAAGCCGCCCACCTGCAGCAGCGTGACGCCCAGCGTGCGCCAGACGGAGGCGGCGGCCTCGGCCTCCGCGCCGTCGCCGGCATCGGCCCGGCCGCCCAGCGCGCCGGCCAGCGGCGGCAGCAGCACCAGCACCAGCACCATGGCCAGGTCTTCCACCACCAGCCAGCCCACGGCGATGCGGCCGGTGTGGCTTTCGAGCAGGCCGAGGTTCTCCAGCGCCCGCAGCAGCACCACCGTGCTGGCCACCGACAGCGCCAGGCCGAACACCAGTGCCGCGCCGATCGGCCAGCCCCACGAGAGCGACATGGCCGCGCCCATCAGCGTGGCGGCGACGATCTGCACCAGCGCCCCCGGCAGCGCGATGCGCCGCACGGCGAGCAGGTCGTCCAGCGAGAAGTGCAGGCCGACGCCGAACATCAGCAGCATCACGCCGATCTCGGCCAGTTGCGCGGCGATGGCCGCGTCGGCGACGAAGCCCGGGGTGAAGGGCCCGATGATGACCCCGGCCAGCAGGTAGCCCACCAGCGCCGGGATGCGCAGCCGCGCCGCGGCGAAGCCGAGGATCAGCGCCAGGCCGAGGGCGGCGGCGATGGTGTTGATCAGGGAGACGCCGTGATGCATGGAGCCATTTTGCAGGCGTGTCGCGCCATGGCGCAGAAAAAAACGAAGGCCCGCGCGGGGCGGGCCTTCAGGCGGGGCGCGGCGTGCGGCTCAATGCATGTGCAGGCCGCCGTTGACGGAGAAGTCGGCGCCGGTGGAGTAGCTGCCCTCGTCGGACGCCAGCCACGAGATGATCGAGGCGATCTCGCTGGGCTCGCCCAGCCGCTTGACCGGGATGGTGGCGACGATCTTGTCCAGCACCTCCTGGCGGATCGCCTTGACCATGTCGGTGCCGATGTAGCCCGGGCTCACGGTGTTGACCGTCACGCCCTTGTTGGCCAGCTCCTGCGCCAGCGCCATGGTGAAGCCGTGCATGCCGGCCTTGGCCGCCGAGTAGTTGGTCTGGCCGGCCTGGCCCTTGGCGCCGTTGACCGAGCTGATGTTGACGATGCGGCCCCAGCCCTTCTCGACCATGTCGCCCACCACCTGCTTGGTGACGTTGAACATGCTGTTGAGGTTGGTCTCGATGACGGCATTCCAGTCGTCGGGCGTCATCTTCACGAACATGCGGTCGCGGGTGATACCGGCGTTGTTGACCAGCACGTCGATGCTGCCGTGCTCGGCCTTGGCCTTGGAGAAGGCCTCGACGGTGGAGTCCCAGTTGCCGACGTTGCCGACCGAGGCATGGAAAGTGAAGCCCTGTTCCTTCTGCTCGGCCAGCCATTTGGCGTAGTCACGGGTGGGGCCGCAGCCCGCGATCACCGTGAACCCGTCCTTGTGGAGGCGCTGGCAGATGGCAGTCCCGATGCCCCCCATGCCGCCGGTGACGTATGCGACTTTCTTGCTCATGTCCATTTCCTTCAAAACTGCCGGCCCGTGCGGCCGGTCTCGACCACTGTAGCGATGTTTGCCGAAGCCTCCGGCTCAGGAAAACACCAACAGCACCCCGGGGCTTGCAGCCGCCGGCGCCGCGATGGTGCACCGGCGCCGCGCGGCCATGCGTCACCGATTGTTCATCGGGTCGACACGGGGCGGGTTCCCCCTCGGACGAACTGTCATATCGGACTTTTAGACTCGTCCGGATGTCTGCCATCGAGCTGATCGACGTCGCCAAGTCCTGGGGTGACAGCACCGCACTGCACGCCGTCAACCTGCGCATCGAACCCGGCAGCTTCTGCGTCCTGCTCGGCCCCTCGGGCTGCGGCAAGTCGACCACGCTGCGCATCATCGCCGGGCTGGACAACGCCAGCGCCGGCCAGGTGCGCATCGGCGGCCGCGAGGTGGGCGCGCTGCCGCCGGCGCAGCGCGGCATCGCGATGGTGTTCCAGAACTACGCCCTCTTCCCGCACCTCTCGGTGGCGGACAACATCACCTTCGGCCTGGCGGTGCGCAAGGTGCCGCCCGCCGAGCGCGCCCGCCGCCTGGCGCACGCCGCCGAGTTGCTCGGCCTGGGCGCGCTGCTGGCGCGCCGGCCCGGCCAGCTCTCGGGCGGCCAGCAGCAGCGGGTGGCGCTGGGCCGCGCGCTGGTGGCGCAGGCGCAGGTCTGTCTCATGGATGAACCGCTGTCCAACCTGGACGCGCAGCTGCGCCAGGACATGCGCCGCGAACTGCGCGAGCTGCAGCGCCAGCTCGGCCTGACGGTGGTGTACGTCACGCACGACCAGGCCGAGGCGATGAGCATGGCCGACCAGGTGGTGCTGCTGAACAAGGGCCGCGTCGAGCAGGCCGGCTCGCCGCGCGAGTTGTACGCGCGCCCGGCCACCACCTTCGCCGCGCGCTTCATCGGCACGCCGCCGATGAACCTGGTGGCGCTGGAGCGCGGGCGCATCGCCGGCAGCGACGTCGACACCGGCCTGGCCGGTGCCACGCTGGGCGTGCGGCCGGAAGCCATCGCGCTCGCCGCGGCCGAGGGCATTCCGGCCACCGTGCAGGGCACCGAGTACCTGGGCGCCGACCTGGTGCTGCGCTGCGCGGTCGGCAGCCAGTCGCTGCTGGTGCGCACCGACGGCCGCCGCACCGCGCAGGCCGGCGACGCCGTGCACCTGGACTGGTCCTACGACGACGCGCACGCCTTCGACGCCGAGGGCCGCCGCATTCCATCCCCCTGAAACCGGAGAAGACTCCCCATGCGACAACGCACCTTCCTCAAGACCCTGGCGATCCCCTTCGTCGCCGGCACCACCCTGCTCGGCGCCCTGGCGCCGGCCCTGGCCCAGGCGCCGACCGAGGTCCAGTTCTACTACCCGGTGGCCGTGGGCGGCCCCATCGCCAAGATCATTGACGGCTTTGCCGAGGGCTTCATGAAGGAGCACCCCGGCATCAAGGTCACGCCGATCTACGCCGGCACCTACCAGGAGACCATCGTCAAGGCGCTGACGGCGCACAAGTCGGGCACGCCGCCGGTCACCTCGGTGCTGCTGTCGACCGACATGTTCACGCTGATCGACGAGGACGCGATCGTGCCCTTCGACAACTTCGCGAAGACGGCCGAGGACAAGGCGTGGATGGGCAGCTTCTATCCCGCCTTCATGATGAACAGCCGCACCGGCGGCAAGACCTGGGGCATCCCCTTCCAGCGCTCCACCGTGGTGATGTACTGGAACAAGGAGCTGTTCAAGGAGGCCGGCCTCGACCCGAACAAGCCGCCCGCCACCTGGGCCGAGCTGAAGGACATGGCGGCGAAGCTGACGAAGAAGGACGCGGGCGGCAAGACGACGCAGTACGGCGTGCAGATCCCGTCGAGCGGCTTCCCCTACTGGCTGTTCCAGACGCTCACCACGCCCAACGACGCCATCCTCGCCAACGAGGCCGGCACCAAGGTGAAGTTCGACGACCCGAAGGTGGTCGAGGCGCTGCAGTTCTGGGTCGACCTGGGCAAGGCCGGCGTGCACCCGACCGGCGTGGTCGAATGGGGCACCACGCCCAAGGACTTCTTCGAGAAGAAGGCCGCCATCATCTACACCACCACCGGCAACCTGACCAACATCAAGGCCAACGCGAAGTTCGACTTCGGCGTCGGCATGATCCCGGGCAACAAGCGCAAGGGCTCGCCCACCGGCGGCGGCAACTTCTACATCTTCAAGAAGAGCACGCCGGCGCAGCAGGAGGCGGCCTACCAGTTCGTCAAGTGGATCACCCAGCCCGAGCGCGCCGCGCAGTGGAGCATCGACACCGGCTACGTCGCCGTCTCGGCCGCGGCCTACGACACGCCGGCGCTGAAGAAGTACGGCGCCGAGTTCCCGCCCGCGCTGGTGGCGCGCGACCAGCTGCCGGTCTCGGTGGCGGAGTTCTCCACGCACGACAACCAGCGCGTGACCAAGGCGCTGAACGACGGCCTGCAGGCCGCGCTGACCGGCGCCAAGACGCCCAAGCAGGCGATGCAGGACGCGCAAAAAGAAGCCGACCGCATCCTGCGCGGCTATAAATAAGTGACCACCCCCAGTCTTCGCGGACTTCGTTCCGCTCCGCCAACCCCCTGCAAGGGGGCACACCCTACGGCCTGGCAAAGCCAGTTCCGTGGGTGTTCCCGCATGGCCTGCTCCGCGGCCTTCTGACCAGGATGCGCAACGCCTCATCGATCCGCGCCGTCCACGCCTGGCTGATGGTGCTGCCGGCGATGGCGGTGCTGGTGGGCTTCACCCACTGGCCGGCCGTCGCCACGCTGGTCGACAGCTTCTTCTCCACCCCCAAGGGCGGACGCGAGGCGGTGTGGGTGGGTGTCGAGAACTACCAGGTGATGGCCGATGACCCGGTGTTCTGGAAGGCGGTGCGCAACAACCTGCTGTTCGCCGCCGCCACCATCCCCTGCTCCATCGGCCTGGCGCTGGCGATGGCGCTGTGGGTGAACGAGCGCATCGCCGGCCGCGCCTTCCTGCGCATGGCCTACTTCACGCCCACCGTGCTGCCGATGATCGCGGTGGCGAACATCTGGCTGT
>NZ_JBIQNC010000181.1:0-9843 GCF_044462705.1 Xenophilus sp. | reverse complement strand
GCAGCAGCTTCTGGATGATGTTCTCGACGTCCTCGCCGACGTAGCCGGCCTCGGTCAGCGTGGTAGCGTCGGCCATCACGAAGGGCACGTCAAGCTGGCGCGCCAGCGTCTGCGCCAGCAGCGTCTTGCCCGAGCCGGTGGGGCCGATCAGCAGGATGTTGCTCTTGCTGAGCTCGACGTCGTCGCCGCCCTTGGACGAAGGCGCCTTTTCCTTGTGCTTGAGGCGCTTGTAGTGGTTGTAGACCGCCACCGCCAGCATGCGCTTGGCGGCCTCCTGGCCGATGACGTAGTTGTCGAGGTTGGCCTTGATCTCGGCCGGCGTCGGCAGGTCGCCCCGGCCCTCGCGGCCTTCCTCGGCCGCGGGCATCTCGTCACGGATGATCTCGTTGCACAGGTCGATGCACTCGTCGCAGATGAAGACCGACGGCCCGGCGATGAGTTTCTTGACCTCGTGCTGGCTCTTGCCGCAGAAGGAGCAGTACAGCGTTTTCTCGGTCGAAGAGCCTTTTTTCTCGGCCATGGGCGAATGCCTCGGAGGGGAATTGGTCAATGATAACGAAAGAAAAACGGCGCTTCCCGCATGGGAAACGCCGTCTCGCGACCCTGAAAAAGCCGCTCAGCCGCGCTGCGAAATCACCTGATCGACCAGGCCGTAGTCCTTGGCCTCGTCGGCGGTCAGGAAGTAGTCGCGCTCGGTGTCGGCCTTGACCTTGTCCAGCGGCTGGCCGGTGCGCTCGGCCAGGATGCGGTTCATCTGGTCCTTGGTGCGCAGGATGTCGCGGGCGTGGATCTCGATGTCCGTCGCCTGCCCACGCGCGCCGCCCAGCACCTGGTGGATCATGATCTTGCTGTTGGGCAGGCTGTAGCGCTTGCCCTTGGCGCCCGCCGCCAGCAGGAAGGCGCCCATGCTGGCCGCGAAGCCCAGGCACATGGTCGAGACGTCGGGCTTGATGAACTGCATGGTGTCGTAGATCGACATGCCGGCCGTCACGCTGCCCCCGGGCGAGTTGATGTACAGCGAGATGTCCTTGTCGGGGTTCTCGCTTTCCAGGAACAGCAGTTGCGCCACCACGAGGTTGGCGGTCTGGTCGTTGACCTCGCCGACCAGGAAGACGACCCGCTCCTTGAGCAGGCGCGAATAGATGTCGAAGGAGCGTTCGCCGCGCCCCGACTGCTCGATGACCATCGGGATCAGGCCGAGGGCCTGGGTGTCCTGTGAACTCATGTTTCTCTCCGGAAGAGCTGCCAACTGTACGACCAAACCCGTACGCTCAAATGAAATGGGGCCTGTGCCCGCGAGCACAAGCCCCAGATGCCGCGAGGGGGCGGATCAGCCCTGCTGCGCCATCAGTTCGTCGAAGCTCACCGCCTTGTCGGCGACCTTGGCCTTGCCGAGCACGAAGTCGGTGACGTTGTTCTCGATCACCACCGCCTCGACCTCGGCCAGGCGGCGGTTGTCGCCGTAGTACCAGCGCACCACGTCGGCCGGCTTCTCGTAGCTGGAGGCCAGCTCCTCGATGTGGGCCTTGATCTGCTCGGGCTTGGCTTCCAGGCTGTTGGCGCGCACCAGCTCGGCCACTACCAGGCCCAGGCGCACGCGGCGCTCGGCCTGCGGGCGGAACACGTCGGCCGGGATCGGGGCCTTGTCGGCGTCCTTGATGCCGCGCTGCTTGAGCTCGGCGCGGGCACCCTCGACCATGCGGTCGATCTCGGCCTGGACGATGGACTTGGGCAGGTCCAGCTCGGCGTTGGCCAGCAGCGCGTCCATGACGGCGTTCTTGTTGCGCGCCAGCAGGCGGAACTTGACCTCGCGCTCCAGGTTCTTGCGCACGTCGGCGCGCAGGCCCTCCACCGTGCCGTCGGCGATGCCCAGCGACTTGGCGAACTGCTCGTTCACCTCGGGCAGGTTGGCGGATTCGATCTTCTTGACCGTGACCAGGAAGTCGGCCGTCTTGCCGGCCACGTCCTTGCCGTGGTAGTCGGCCGGGAAGGCCAGCGGGAAGGTGCGGCTGTCGCCGGCCTTCATGCCGCGCACGGCGTCCTCGAATTCCTTGAGCATCTGGCCTTCGCCGACGATGAACTGGAAGTCGGCCGCCTTGCCGCCGTCGAAGGGCTCGCCCTCGATCTTGCCCTCGAAGTCGACCGTGACGCGGTCGCCGTCCTGGGCGGCGGCGTCCTGGGCGCGCTGGGCGAAGGTACGGCGCTGCTTGCGCAGGATGTCCAGGGTGCGGTCGATGGCCTCGTCGTTGACCTCGGCCGCCAGGCGCTCCACCTCGGCGCCGGCCAGGTCGTTGATCTTGACCTCGGGGTACACCTCGAACACGGCGTCGAAGGCGAGCTGGCCCTCGGGCGCGCCGTCCTTCTCGGTGATGGTGGGCTGGCCGGCGACGCGCAGCTTGGCCTCGTTGGCGGCCTGGGCGAAGGCCTGGCCGACCTTGTCGTTCATCACCTCGTACTGCACCGAGTAGCCGTAGCGCTGGGCAACCACGTTCATCGGCACCTTGCCGGGGCGGAAGCCGTCCATCTTGACGGTGCGCGCCAGGCGCTTCAGGCGCGAATCGACCTCGTTCTTGATGGTGTCGACGGGCAGCGTCAGGGTGATCTTGCGCTCGAGCTTCTCGAGCGTTTCAACGTTCACGGTCATGTGTCTTTCCTTGTGGAGGTCGCTGGTGCGCGGGGGGGGACTCGAACCCCCACACCATTGCTGGCGTCAGGACCTAAACCTGGTGCGTCTACCAATTTCGCCACCCGCGCAACGTCGATGGAAACGAAAACGGGCGGCCCGTGCCTGGACCGCCCGCCGAAATCGGTCAACCGATTATTTTAAGCGGGTTCCGGACCGGTTTTTTCCCGCTTGACCCGGAACCACGCCGCGTACATGGCAGGCAGCGCCAGCAGCGTCAGCACCGTGGCCACGATCAGCCCGCCCATGATGGCCACCGCCATCGGCCCCCAGAACACGCTGCGCGAGAGCGGGATCATCGCCAGCACCGCCGCCGCGGCCGTCAGCACGATGGGCCGCAGCCGCCGCACCGCCGCCTCGACGATGGCGTCCCAGGTGGGCACGCCGGCGGCGCGGTCCAGCTCGATCTGGTCGATCAGGATCACCGAGTTGCGCTGGATCATGCCCATCAGCGCGATCACGCCCAGGAGCGCCACGAAGCCGAACGGCCGGTTCAGCAGCAGCAGCGCGCCGGCCACCCCGGCGATGCCCAGCGGCCCGGTGAGGAACACCAGCATCGAGCGGCTGAAGCTGTGCAGCTGCAGCATCAGCAGCGTGAAGACGATGAACAGCATCACCGGCACACCGGCCACGATGGAGGAGGAGCCCTTGCTGCTTTCCTCCACCGCGCCGGCCACCTCGATGCGCACGCCGCCGTCGCCCGCGGCCTGCCAGCCGGCCTCCAGCGCGCGCAGCTTCGGCAGCAGCTGCTCGGTGACGGTCGCGCCCTGCAGTCCCTCGATGATGTCGCCCTGCACGGTGATGGCGTAGTCGCGGTTCCAGCGCCACATCACGCCCGGCTCCCAGGTGAAGACGGGGCGCGCGATCTGGGTGAGCGGGATGGCGCGGCCGCTGGCCGTGGGCAGGTAGGCGTTGCCGATGTCCGAGATGGCCTCGCGCTCGTCGGGCGACTGGCGCAGCACGATGTCGATCAGCTTGTCGTCCTCGCGGTACTGCCCGACCGTGGTGCCGCTGAACATGGTGCGCGAGGCCTGGGCGATCGACTGGCTGGTCACGCCCAGCGCGCGCGCCTTGGCCTGGTCCACCTCCAGGCGGATGGCCTTGACCGACTCGTTCCAGTTGTCGTTGACGCCCAGCATGTTCGGGTTGGCGCGCATCACGGCCTTGACCTCGTCGGCGCGCTGGCGCAGCTGCGCCGGGTCGGAGCCGATCACGCGGAACTGCACCGGGTACGGCACCGGCGGCCCGTTGGGCAGCAGCTTGACGCGGCCGCGCGCCTCCGGCACTTCCTGCGCCAGCAGCGCCGGCAGGCGCTGGCGGATCGCCTCGCGCTGGTGCAGGTCCTTGGCCAGCACGATGAATTGCGACACGTTGCTCTGCGGGAAGACCTGGTCCAGCGGCAGGTAGAAGCGCGGCGTGCCCGAGCCGACCCAGGTGGCGACGCTCTCGACGCCCTCTTCCTGCATCAGCCGCCGCTCCAGCCGTTTCGCCACGGCCTCGTTGGCCTTGAACGAGGTGCCCTCCGGGAACCACAGGTCCACCATGATCTCGGGCCGGCTGGAATCGGGGAAGAACTGCTGCTGCACGCGCGTCATGCCGAAGATGCCGAGCGCGAAGATGCCCACCGTGGCCGCGATGGTGAGCCAGCGGTGCTG
The DNA here is from genome assembly GCF_044462705.1 of Xenophilus sp. Taxonomy (NCBI): domain Bacteria; kingdom Pseudomonadati; phylum Pseudomonadota; class Betaproteobacteria; order Burkholderiales; family Comamonadaceae; genus Xenophilus; species Xenophilus sp. The sequence goes on along the minus strand of NZ_JBIQNC010000181.1, from coordinate 5,505 downwards.
CACGCACCAGCCCACCGTGCGGCGGAAGCGCGTGTAGAAGGGCGTGTCGAACAGCTCGTGTGGCGGCGCGTCGGGGTCGTGCGGCTTGACCTTCAGCAGCAGCGTGCCCAGGTAGGGCACGAAGTACACCGAGACGATCCACGACAGCACCAGCGCGATCACCGTCACCGCGAAGATCGCGAAGGTGTACTCGCCCGTGACCGACTTGGCGATGCCGATCGGCAGGAAGCCCGCCGCGGTGATGAGCGTGCCGGTGAGCATCGGCTTGGCCGTCACGTCGTAGGCGAAGGTGGCGGCGCGCGTCTTGTCGTAGCCCTCCTCCATCTTCCGCACCATCATCTCCACGGCGATGATGGCGTCGTCCACCAGCAGGCCCAGCGCAATGATGAGCGAGCCGAGCGACACCTTGTGCAGCCCGATGCCGAAGTAGTTCATCGCCAGGAAGGTCACGGCCAGCACCAGCGGGATGGTGATGGCCACCACCAGGCCGGGCCGGTAGTCGATGTACCAGCCAAAGCGCCCGCCCTTGTGCAGCCCGAGCGAGATGAAGCTCACCGCCAGCACGATCACCACCGCCTCGATCAGCACCTTCACGAACTCGTTGACCGAGGCGGCCACCGAGGCCGGCTGGTCCTGCACCTGCGCCAGCGTCACGCCGGCCGGCAGGGTCTTCTCGATGCGCCGTGTGGCGTCGCGCAGCGACTGGCCCAGCGCGATGATGTCGCCGCCCTTGGCCATCGAGATGCCCAGCGCGATCGCCTCCTGCCCCTGGAAGCGCACCTTGACCGAGGGCGGATCGACATAGCCGCGGCGCACCTCGGCGATGTCGCCCAGACGCAGCTGGTGGCCGGAACTGCCGCGGATCGGCATCGCCCTCAGTTGCTCCACGTCGTTGAACTGGCCGCCCACGCGCACCTGCACCACGTCCTGCGGCGACTGCACCGCGCCGGCGCTCTCCACCGCGTTCTGCGCGCCCAGCTGCTGCAGCACGGCGTTGAAATCCAGCCCGAGCTGTGCCAGGCGCCGCTGCGAGACCTCGATCCAGATCTTCTCGTCCTGCACGCCGAAGGGCTCGACCTTGGCCACGTCCTTCACGCGCAGCAGCTGCTGGCGCACGTCGTCGGCGAAGTCCTTCAGCTCGGCGTAGCTGTAGCCCTCGCCCTGCAGGGCGTAGATGACGCCGTACACGTCGCCGAACTCGTCGTTGAAGAAGGGCCCCTGGATGCCGCCCGGGAGCGTGTAGCGCATGTCGCCGATCTTCTTGCGCACCGTGTACCAGACCTGCGGCACCTCGGCCGGCTTCGACGAGTCCTTGATCTCGAAGATCACCTGCGACTCGCCCGGCTTGGAGTAGCTGCGGATCTTGTCGGCGTAGGGCACCTCCTGCAGCGTGCGCTCGATCTTGTCGGTGACCTGCTCGGCCACCTGCTGCGCCGTGGCGCCGGGCCAGTAGGTGCGCACCACCATCGCGCGGAAGGTGAAGGGCGGATCCTCGTCCTGCCCGAGCTGGAAGTAGGCGGCGAAGCCCAGCACCATCAGCACCACCATCAGGTAGCGCGTCAGCGCCGCATGGTCCAGCGCCCACTTCGAGAGGTTGAAGCCGGATTTCGCCGACGCCGGGGCCTCCATCAGCGGCTCCCCGCTGCGGCCGGGTTCGCGGCGCCGCCCGGCGCCGGCGGCGCAGCCCCCTTCTCCCGGTAGACCGCGACCTTCTGCCCGGCGGTGAGCACGTGCACGCCGGCCGTCACCACCTGCTGGCCCGGCGCCAGGCCGGCGGCGATCACCGCCTCGTTGCCGTCGGCCGTCGCCACCTGGACCGGCTGCGACTTCACCGTCATGGACGCCGTGTCGAGCACCCACACCGCCGTGCCCTGCCCCTCCTGCCGCAGCGCGCTGGTGGGCAGCTTGATGACCGGCACCCCGCCGTGCGCCAGCGCCTGCGGCCTGGCGTACACGGTCGACCCCAGGGCCGGCGCGTCGGCGGCATCGATGCCGACCTTGACGGTGTAGGTGCGCGTTACCGGATCGGCGCTGGCCGCCACCTCGCGCACGGTGCCCTCGATCTCGCGGCCGCCGGCCCAGCCCCGCACCTGGACGGGCGAGCCCAGCGCGAGCGCGCCGGCCCGGTCCTCGGGCACGGCGAAGACCACGTCACGCGGCCCGTCCTGCGCGATGCGCACCACCGGCGTGCCGGCCGAGACCACCTGCCCCGGCTCGGCGTCGATGCCCGTCACCACCCCCGCCACGTCGGCGACCAGGGTGGTGTAGCTGGCCTGGTTGCCCTGCGAGGCGACCTGCGCCTGCGCCTGCTCGAACTGCGCCTGGGCCGACTTGAAGCTGGCCTCGCGCCGGTCCAGCTCGGCGCCGCTGATGAAGTTCTGCTCGCGCAGCTCGCGGTAGCGCCGCAGGTCGGCGGCGGCCAGGTCGCGCTGCGTCTGCGCCGCGGCGGCCTGAGCGCGCGCCGCCTCGGCGGCCAGGCGGTAGTCCTGCGGGTCGAGCTGCGCCAGCACCTGGCCGCGCTCGACGTGCTGGCCCAGTTCGGCTTGGCGACGGACGATCTTGCCCGCCACGCGGAAGCCCAGCCGCGACTCCACCCGCGCCCGCACGTCGGCGGAGAACTCCGGCGACGCATCCAGCGCGCCCACGCCCACCGTCATCACCTTCACGGCACGCACCGGCTCCTCGGGCGGCGGCGGCCTGGAGCAGCCGGCGGCAAGCACGACCGCCGCGACGAGGAACAACCGTCCTGCGGCAGGCTGCGCACGGAGAAAGGACAAGGCAGGGGCTGCGACCATGGGCATGCACCGGGAAGGGAAGACAGGATGTGCGGTCATGCATTTAATGACCGACGGGTTAGTAATCTAGGCGATCGGTCTCCCACCTGTCAATGCGGCGACCGCGCGCGGGCCGCCCGGGCCACGCCGCGACAATGGCCGCCGTGCCCGCCCGCCCCGCTCCGCCGGCCGCCGCCCCCACGCGGGCGGCGGCGCCCGACCACTACGAGAACTTCCCCGTCGCCTCCTGGCTGTGCCCGGCCCGGCTGCGGCCGCCCATCGCCGCGATCTACCACTTCGCGCGCACCGCGGACGACATCGCCGACGAGGGCGATGCGAGTCCCGAGGCGCGTCTGGCGGACCTGCTTGCCTACCGTAACGACCTCGCCAGGACGCTGAGAGGCGAAACACCCTCGGACCGGTGGCCGCAGGTCTTCGCCGCGCTTCGGTCGGCCATCGTCGAGTTCGCACTCCCGGGCGATCTGCTGGCGGCCTTGATTCACGCCTTTGCCGAAGACGTGTCGCGTGACAAGGCGCGGCAAGACGGCGATTTGCAGAACGCGGTCTTCCACAATCGCGTTGAACTGCTCGACTACTGCCGCCTTTCCGCCAACCCGGTCGGCCGGCTGCTGCTGCACCTCTACGGCATCGACGACGCCGGGTCGCTGGCGCGCAGCGACGCCATCTGCAGTGCGCTGCAGCTCATCAACTTCTGGCAGGACCTGTCCGTCGACCTGCCGCGCGGCCGCTTCTACCTGTCGCTGGGCGACTGCGCGCGCCACGCGCTGACGCCCGGGGACTTCGGCGCCTTCGAGCCCCTGAAGCCCGCCCCGCCGCCGCGCGCAGCCATCGCGCTGCTGGCCGACGAAGTGCGCTGGGCGCGCGAGCTGATGCAGCAGGGCGCACCGCTGGTGCACCGGCTGCCGGGCCGCATCGGCTGGGAGCTGCGCCTGGTGGTCCAGGGCGGCTTGGCCATCCTCGGCAAGATCGAGGCCCGGGGCTTCGACAGTTTTTCGCACCGCCCCACGGTGGGCAGTGCCGACGCGCCGCGGCTGCTGTGGCGCGCCCTGCGCATGTGACGGCGCGCCCGATGCAGCACCGACAATCGCCGCCCATGAGACCCGCCCTGCCCCGATGACCACCCCCGAGCAGTACGTCCAGGACAAGGCCGCCGCCTCGGGCAGCAGCTTCTATTACGCCTTCCTCTTCCTGCCGCCGGAGCGCCGCGCGGCGATCACCGCCTTCTACGCCTTCTGCCGCGAGGTGGACGACGTGGTGGACGAGGTGCACGACCCCGGCGTGGCCGCGACCAAGCTGGCCTGGTGGGCCACCGAAGTCGGCAACGCCTTCGGCGGCCGGCCACAGCATCCGGTGATGAAGGCGCTGATGCCGCACGCCGCCGCCTTCGGCATCGAGGAGCGGCAACTGCAGGAGGTGATCCAGGGCTGCGAGATGGACCTGCAGCAGACGCGCTACCTCGACTTCGCCGGCCTGGCGCGCTACTGCCACCTGGTGGCGGGCGTGGTGGGCGAGGTGTCGGCGCGCATCTTCGGGCAGACCGATGCGCGCACCACCGGCTACGCGCACAAGCTCGGCCTGGCGCTGCAGTTGACCAACATCATCCGCGACGTCGGCGAGGACGCCATCCGCGGGCGCATCTACCTGCCCGTCAACGAGCTGCAGCAGTTCGACGTCAAGGCGCACGAACTGCTGGGCCGCGTGTACTCCGACCGCTTCGTCGCGCTGATGAAGTTCCAGGCCGCGCGCGCCCATGCCTTCTACGACGAGGCCCTGGCCCTGCTGCCCGACGCCGACCGGCGCAGCCAGAAGCCGGGCCTGATGATGGCCAGCATCTACCGCACGCTGCTGCGCGAGATCGAGGCCGAGGATTTCGCCGTGCTGCAGCAGCGCATCGCCCTCACCCCGCTGCGCAAGCTGTGGCTGGCGTGGAAGGTCCAGGCGCTGGGGCGGATGTGAGCCGCAGGGTCGCCGTCGTCGGCGCCGGCTGGGCCGGGCTGGCCTGCGCGGTGCAGGCCGTGCACGCCGGCCACACCGTCACCGTGTTCGAGGCGGCGCGCACGCCGGGCGGCCGCGCGCGCCGCGTGGAGGCCGACGGCGGCCTGGCCCTCGACAACGGCCAGCACATCCTGATCGGCGCCTACCGCGCCACGCTCGAGCTGATGCGCTCGGTGGGCGTGGACCCGCAGCAGGTGCTGCTGCGCGCCCCGCTGGCGCTGCGCTTTCCCGACGGCGGCGGGCTGGCGATTCCCGCGGGCATGAAGCCGCCGATGGACCTGCTGGCCGGCATCGCCGGCGCACGCGGCTGGTCGTGGCGGGACCGGTACTCGCTGCTGCACACCGCCCTGCGCTGGCGGGCACGCCGCTTCGCCTGCGCGCCGGAGCAGACAGTGGCCGACCTGTGCGCCGGCCTGCGGCCCCGCGTCGTCGACGAGCTGATCGCGCCGCTGTGCGTCTCGGCGCTCAACGTGCCGGTGGAGCGCGCCAGCGGCGCCGTCTTCCTGCGCGTGCTGCGCGATGCGCTCTTCTCCGAGGACGACGCCGGGCCGCCCCAAGTCGTCCTGCCCCCCTCGGGGGGCGGGCCGGGCACAGCCCGGCCCTGGGGGCCGTCCAGCTTTGGCGGCGCCGACCTGCTGCTGCCGCGCACCGACCTGGGCGCGCTGCTGCCCGATGCCGCGATGCGCTGGCTGTCGGCCCGCGGCGCCGCCGTGCA
>NZ_JBIQNC010000180.1:0-9926 GCF_044462705.1 Xenophilus sp. | reverse complement strand
AACAGGATCACGTCGCGGATGCTGGGCGAATCGGTCAGCAGCATCATGAAGCGGTCGATGCCGATGCCGCAGCCGCCGGTGGGCGGCATGCCGTATTCCAGGGCGCGAACGAAGTCGTGGTCGAAGTACATCGCCTCGTCGTCGCCGGCGTCCTTGGCGTTCACCTGAGCATTGAAGCGGGCGGCCTGGTCCTCGGCGTCGTTCAGTTCGGAAAAGCCGTTGCCGAACTCGCGGCCGGTGATGTACAGCTCGAAGCGCTCGGTCACTTCCGGCCGCTCGTCGTTGGCGCGCGCCAGCGGCGAGATCTCGGTCGGGTGCTCCATGATGAAAGTGGGCTGCCAGAGCTTCTCTTCCACCGTCTCCTCGAAGTACATCACCTGCAGGCTGGCCAGGCTGCGCGCGGCGAGGCGGTCCTTCTCTTCCGAGAGGCCCTGCTTCCTCAGCGCGGCGATCAGCCAGTCGCGGTCGTCCACCCTGTCGCCGGCATCGGTGTGCTTGAGGATGGCCTCGCGGATGGTCAGGCGCTCGAAGGGCGCGGCGAGATCCACCGGCCTACCCTGGTAGCTCAGCTGCAGCGTGCCCACGGCTTTCTGCGCCGCGTCGCGGATCAGCGCCTCGGTGAAGTCCATCAGGTCGCGGTAGTTCCACCAGGCCGCGTAGAACTCCATCATCGTGAACTCGGGGTTGTGGCGGACCGAGATGCCTTCGTTGCGGAAGTTGCGGTTGATCTCGAACACGCGCTCGAAGCCGCCGACGATCAGGCGCTTGAGGTACAGCTCCGGCGCGATGCGCAGGTACATCTCCTGGTCCAGCGCGTTGTGGTGCGTGACGAAGGGCTTGGCGTTGGCGCCGCCGGGAATGGGGTGGAGCATGGGCGTCTCCACCTCCAGGAAGCCGTGCTCGACCATGAAGGCGCGGATGCCCGACACCGCCCTGCTGCGCGCCACGAAGCGCGCGCGCGCGGCGTCGTCGGTGATCAGGTCGACATAGCGCTGGCGGTACTTCTGCTCCTGGTCGGCCATGCCGTGGAACTTGTCCGGCAGCGGGCGCAGGCTCTTGGTCAGCAGGCGCAGCGTCGTCACCTTGACCGACAGCTCGCCGGTCTTGGTCTTCATCAGCGTGCCCTCGGCGCCGAGGATGTCGCCCAGGTCCCACTTCTTGAAGTCGGCGTACACCTCCTCGCCGACCGCGTCGCGCGTGACGTAGAGCTGGATGCGGCCGGTGGCGTCCTGCAGCGTCGCGAAGCTGGCCTTGCCCATCACGCGCTTGAGCATCATGCGCCCGGCGACGCTGACGGCGACCGGCGCCGCCTCCAGCGCCTCGGCGCCCGTGTCGCCGTGGGCCGCCAGCAGAGCGGCGGCGCGGTCGGCGGGCTTGAAGTCGTTGGGGAAGGCGACGCCCTTGCCTTCGGCCTGGCCTGCCCGCAGGGCCCTGAGTTTTTCGCGCCGTTCGGCGATCAACTGGTTGTCATCGGGCGGGCTGGCGGGGGCGTCGGACATGAGAAGGAAAAACCGGGTGGCGTCGAAAAGCGAACCCGCCATTTTATCGGCTGCGGGGTCCGGGCAGCTATCAAGAAAAGGTGCCTCGGTCAATCGCTTCGCGCTTGCCCGATCACCGAGGGGGATGCTTTTGTCTTGGGGCGGCCCGGCGACAAAAAAAGAGCGCTATTCCTTGACGATGCCGGTGCGCGCCAGCAGGTCGCTCACCAGTTCCAGCCGCATCAGCGGGCTGCCCAGCTCCATCAGCCGCTGCTTCAGCTCGGGCTGCAGCGGCAGCAGCTCGCACCAGCGGTTGGCGACCCAGCCGCAGTCGTCGAAGTGGTAGGGCGGTGCGACGGGCAGGCGGACCGCGGCGTTCTCGTGCGCCTTGCGCTCCTCCAGGGTGCGCACGAGGCGGCGCAGCGCGTCGGCCGCATGCTGCAGGTCCTGCGGCACCGGCATGGACACGTCGTCCGGCATCGGTTCGACCTCGGCCGTCCACAGGCCGTGCTTGTGCAGTTCGCTGCCGCGGATGCGGAAGCGCCGCGTGCCCACGCATTCGATGTGCATCAGCCCCGGCTGCGGCGAGGCGAGCTGCGAGATCGTCGCCAGCGTGCCGATGCTGGCGAACTGCTCGGCCTCGGCGCCCGGCACGCGCACTTCGGCGCCCTGGGTGAGCCCAACCACGCCGAAGGGTAGCCCCGCCTTGTGGCAGCGGCCGATCATGTCCAGGTAGCGCACCTCGAAGATGCGCAGCGGCAGCAGGCCGCCGGGGAACAGCACCGTGCCCAGGGGGAACAGCGGGATGGAGAGCGGGGGTGGGGAAGAGGCGGTCATGGGCGAAGGGGCGTGGCTATCATCGCACTCCCTTCCCCTGCGCGCCGCTGATGTTCTACCAGATCCCATCCTTCCTGCTGGACGTGATCGTCGGCCTGCTCGGCTGTGCCTGCCTGCTGCGGCTGTACATGCAGTACCACCGGGTGCCCTTCGGCAATCCGCTCGGGCGCTTCGTGTTCGCGCTCACCGACTGGATCGTGGTGCCGCTGCGCCGCATCGTGCCCGCTGCCGGCAAGTGGGACCTCGCCAGCGCCATCGCCGCCTGGCTGCTGGTGATGGCGAAGTACCTGCTGCTGATGCTGCTGTTCGGCGCGATGCGGATGACGGTGCTGCCGCTGCTGTCGCTGTTCGGGCTGATGCAGCTCGCCGTCTCGGGGCTGACGGCGCTGCTGGTGGTCTACGCGGTGCTGTCGTGGGTGCCGGGCGCCTCGCCGCTGCTCAAGGACCTGGTGGACCGTCTGGCCGAACCCCTGGTGCGGCCGTTGCGGCGCTTCATCCCGCTGGTCGGCGGGGTGGACCTGTCGCCGCTGGTGGCCATCGTGCTGCTGCAGGTGGGCGCGATCGTCCTGGGCAACCTGCTGACGAGCGTCTACTCGCTCGGTCGCTGACGGCCGTCAGCTCACCGCGTCCGCCGGCTGCCGCGTGAGCATCGCCAGGATGTCGGCCACCTTCCTGCGCAGCTCGCGCCGGTCGCAGATGAAGTCGATGGCGCCCTTTTCCTGCAGGAACTCGGCGCGCTGGAAGCCTTCGGGCAGCTTCACGCGCACGGTGGATTCGATCACGCGCGGGCCGGCGAAGCCGATCAGCGCCCTCGGCTCCGCGATCACCACGTCGCCGACGAAAGCGAAGCCGGCCGACACGCCGCCCATGGTCGGGTCGGTCAGCACGCTGATGTAGGGCAGGCCCTTCTTGGCCAGGCGGGTGAGGGCGGCGTTGGTCTTGGCCATCTGCATCAGCGACAGCAGGCCCTCCTGCATGCGGGCGCCGCCGGTGGCGGTGAAGCAGAGGAAGGGCACCTTCTGCTCGATGGCGGTCTCGACGCCGCGCACGAAGCGCTCGCCCACCACCGAGCCCATGCTGCCGCCCATGAAGTCGAACTCGAAACAGGCGGCCACCAGGTTGATGCTGTGCACGCAGCCACCCATGACGACCAGCGCGTCGGTCTCGCCGGTGGACTCCAGCGCTTCCTTCAGGCGCTCGGGGTACTTGCGGCTGTCCTTGAACTTCAGCGCATCGACCGGCAGCACCTCCTGCCCGATCTCGTAGCGGCCCTCGGCGTCGAGGAAGGCGTCCAGGCGGGCGCGCGCACCGATACGGTGGTGGTGGCCGCAGCTCGGGCAGACGTTCTGGTTCTGCTCCAGGTCGGTCTTGTAGAGCACCGTGTCGCAGCTCGGGCACTTGATCCACAGGCCCTCGGGCACCTGGCGGCGCTCGGCCGGGTCGGTCTGGGCGATCTTGGGGGGAAGCAGTTTCTCAAGCCAGCTCATGGACGGGGCTCCAATCGAAATTCAGGGCAGCGCATCGGCGGCGGGCGCCGGCATCTGCGCGGCCCTGCGTCTCGTCATGCGAAAAGCAGGGCCGCAAGGGCGTGCGGATTATCACGCCTTGGGCAGTGCATCCAGCCCGGCGCGCACGCCGGCGAGGAAGTCGCCCACGGCAGGCACCACCGCCTCGCGCGGCTGGCCTTCGATGAGCTGGATGATCTTCGTGCCGATGACCACCGCGTCGGCCGTGGCGCCGACGGCGCGCGCGCTGGCGGCGTCGCGGATGCCGAAGCCCACGCCCACCGGCACCTTCACGTGCCGGCGGATGCGCGGCAGCATCGCCGCCACCGCCTCGGTGTCGAGGTGGCCGGCGCCGGTCACGCCCTTGAGCGAGACGTAGTAGACGTAGCCGCTGGCGATGCGCGCGACCTGGGCCATGCGCTCGGAGGTAGAGGTGGGCGCCAGCAGGAAGATCAGGTCCATGCCGTGCGCGCGCAGGGCGGCGGCGAAGTCCTCGCACTCCTCGGGCGGGTAGTCGACGATCAGCACGCCGTCCACGCCGGCCTTCGCCGCGTCGCGCACGAAGGCGCCGGCGGCGTGCTTCTGGTCATAGCGCTCCACCGGGTTGGCGTAGCCCATCAGCACCACGGGCGTGGCGTCGTCCTGGTGGCGGAATTCGGCCACCATCGCCAGCACCTGCGCCAGGCCGACGCCCAGCGCCAGCGCGGCTTCGCCGGCCTTCTGGATCACCGGGCCGTCGGCCATCGGGTCGGAGAAGGGCACGCCCAGCTCGATCACGTCGGCGCCGGCGGCGACCATGCCGTGCATCAGCGCGGGCGTGATGTCGGCGTAGGGGAAGCCGGCGGTGACGTAGGGGATGAGCGCCTTGCGGCCCTCGGCCTTCAGCTTTTCGAAGGTGGCAGCGATGCGGCTCATTGCTTGCCTCCTTTCACGGCCAGGCCGCGCATCGAGGGCCGGTCGTAGAAATCGACACCCGCCAGGTCGGCCACCGTGCCGATGTCCTTGTCGCCGCGGCCGGAGAGGTTGACCAGGATCGACTGGTCGGGCCGCATCGTCTTCGCCAGCTTCAGCGCATAGGCCATCGCGTGGCTGGATTCCAGCGCGGGGATGATGCCCTCCGTGCGGCACAGGTGGTGGAAGGCGGCCAGCGCCTCCTCGTCGGTGACGCCGACGTATTCGGCGCGCTTGGTGTCGGCCAGCCAGGCGTGCTCGGGGCCCACGCCGGGGTAGTCCAGCCCCGCGCTGATGCTGTGCGTCTCGGTGATCTGGCCGTCTTCGTTCTGCAGGATGTAGGTGCGGTTGCCGTGCAGCACGCCGGGGCTGCCGCGCTGGATCGAGGCGGAGTGCTTGCCGCTGTCCAGGCCCTGGCCCGCGGCCTCCACGCCCACCAGCCTCACGCCGGGGAAGGGGATGTAGGGGTGGAAGACGCCCATCGCGTTGCTGCCGCCGCCCACGCAGGCGACCACCACGTCCGGCTGGCGGCCTTCCGCCTCGCCGGTGATGCCTTGCGCCGCCAGCATGGCCGGCATCTGCTCGATGCACTCGTTGCCGATCACGCTCTGGAAGTCGCGCACCATCGCCGGATAGGGGTGCGGGCCGGCCACGGTGCCGATGATGTAGAAGGTGTTCTCCACGTTCGTCACCCAGTCGCGCATCGCCTCGTTCAGCGCGTCCTTCAGGGTGCGGCTGCCGGATTCGACCGGCACCACGGTCGCGCCCAGCAGGTTCATGCGGTAGACGTTGGGCGACTGGCGCTTGACGTCCTCGCTGCCCATGTAGACCACGCACTCCAGCCCGTAGCGGGCACAGATGGTGGCGGTGGCCACGCCGTGCTGGCCGGCGCCGGTCTCGGCGATCACGCGCGGCTTGCCCATGCGGCGCGCGAGCATGGCCTGGCCGATCACGTTGTTGATCTTGTGGGCGCCGGTGTGGTTGAGGTCCTCGCGCTTGAGGTAGATCTGCGCGCCGCCGATCTCGCGGCTGGTGCGCGCGGCGTGGTACACGGGCGAGGGCCGGCCGACGAAGTGCTTGAGCTCGTAGGCGAACTCGGCCTGGAAGGCCGGGTCGTCCTTGTAGCGGTCGTAGGCGTCGCGCAGCTCGGCGATGGCGTGGGTGAGCGTCTCGCTCACGAAGCTGCCGCCGTAGGGGCCGAAGTGGCCGTGGGCGTCAGGCTGCTGGTAGGGGGTCGACATGGCAGATGCCTCCGGGAGCCGCGCGGCCCGCAGGCGGCCACACGGCAGGTTCAACGATGGGATGCGAGGCGGTGGGCGGCGTCGGCTTCGCGCACGGCCGCCACGAACTCGCGGATCTTGCCGGCGTCCTTGATGCCTTTGGCCGATTCGACGCCGGAACTCACGTCAACGGCGAGCGAGCGGCCCGCCGTGCGCAGGGCACGGATGCCCTCGCCCACGCTTGCTGGTGCGAGTCCACCACTCAAGACGAGGTGAGCGTCGACGGCGGGTGGAAGAAGTGACCAATCGAATGCCTTGCCGCCACCGCCATAGCCTTCGACATGGGCGTCGAGCAGGATGGCCTGGGCGCGGTTGAACCGAGCCGCGAATTCTACGAGGTCGAAGCCCGAACCGGCCGTTCCCAGGGGAATGCGCGCCGCCCGCAGGAAGCGGTGCCGGCCCTCGCCGCTGGCCTGCCAGCACTGGCCGGGCGACTCGTCGCCGTGGAACTGGGCCATGGCGCCCGCCACGGCCGCGAGGGCGGCCCGTGCGGCAGCGGGCTCCTCGTTGACGAACAGCAGCACGGGCGTGACGAAGGCCGGCAGCCGCCGCGCCAGCTCGGCGGCGCGCCCGGCCGTGACGGCGCGCGGGCTCTTCGGGTACAGCACGAAGCCGACCGCGTCGGCGCCCGCGGCGACGGCGGCGTCCACGTCCTGCTCGCGGGTCAGGCCGCAGATCTTGATGCGGGTGCGTGGTGTGGAGACGAGCACCCCGCCGCCGGGCCGCCCCAAGGCGGGGTGGGCCCCCTCGGGGGGCAGCGAACCACGCGAAGCGGGGAGCGTGGGGGTCATGTTCATGGCGGCCCATCATAGGCAGCGGCGCTGCCCAGCGTGACTTCGTCGGGCAAGCCCCACTGCGCGTCGTAGAGCGGGCCGAGGAAGTACAGGCCGTCGGGCGCGAAGGTCGGCGCCGCGGCGTCGCGGCTGCGCGCGGCCAGCACCTCGCGCATCCATCCGGGCGGCGCATGGCCCTGGCCGATGCGCACCAGGCAGCCCATGATGTTGCGGATCATGTGGTGCAGGAAGGCGTCGGCTTCGAACTCGAAGTGCCAGCGGCAGCGCGGGCCCTCGCCGTGGCGGCGGACCTCGATGCGACGCATCTGCTTGACCGGCGAGCGCGCCTGGCAGGCCGAGGCGCGGAAGGAGCTGAAGTCGTGCTCGCCCAGCAGCGCCGCCGCGGCCGCACGCATCGCCTCGCCGTCCAGCGCGTGCATCGACCAGCCGACCCGGCCGGCGTCCAGGCTGGGCCGCACCGGCGACTGCGACAGCACGTACAGGTAGCGCCGCCCGAGCGCGCTGGAACGGCAGTGGAATGCCGCCGGCACCGGATGCGCCCACTGCACCGCGATGTCGTCCGGCAGGAAGCGGTTGGTGCCGCGCACCCAGGAGAAGGGCGCGCGCTCGATCTCCGTGTCGAAGTGCACCACCTGCATCCAGCCGTGCACGCCGGCATCGGTGCGGCCGGCGCACAGCGTGCCGATGCGCGGGCCGGCGGTGAAGCGGGCGAGCGCTTTTTCCAGGTGATCCTGCACGGTGCGGCCCGAGGGCTGGCTCTGCCAGCCGTCGTAGACGCCGCCGTGGTAGCGGATGCCGAGCGCCCATCGCATCGTCGTTCGGTTCTTTCGCGCGGTCGGGGGAGACAAAAAGAAAAAGGGCCGCGGCGATCGCCGCGGCCCCGGATTGTCGCCGGGCCAGGCCCGGCCCTGCTCAGCGCAACTGGGCCAGCAGCTGCTCGGCCTGGTGGCGCAGGTCGCCGGCGCTTTCGCTGGCGACCTCCTCGACCAGCGAGCGGGCGCCCTCGGTGTCGCCCAGGGCCTGCAGCTCGCGCGCCAGCGAGAGCTTGATGGCATGCGGGTTCTCGCCGGCGCCATCGTCCAGCTCGCTGTTGCGGGTCACCGGCTCCAGCGCGCCGGGGCGCGTGTCGCCGCCCTTCGACTCGATCGAGGCCATGGTGCTCATGTCGAACTCGATGAAGCCCGAATCGCCCGGCAGGCCGGCCCGCAGGGTGGCGGGGTGGGTGCGCTCGTCGTCGTCGAGGGCGGGGCGGGGCATCTCCAGCTCGGCCGGCGCGGTGTCGAAATCGTTGTCCAGCGGGGGCAGCGCGCCGTTGCCGGACAGCGGCGAACGGGCGGTCGGCGCGAAGGAGGACGACTCGTTCAGCGGGGCGCGCGCCGTGGGCGCGTAGGCGGCCGTCACGGGGGCCGGCGCCGTCACCGGCGGCTCGGGCCGTGCGGGCGGGGCGGCATCGGCGGCGGCCAGCGGCGCGGCGTCCGAGGGCTTGGCCAGGTCCAGGTCGAAGTCCAGCGGCGCGACGGAGGGCACGAACGGCGGAGGCGGCGGCTCGGCCGGCGCATCGGCCAGCGCGGCGGCCGTGGCTGCTGCCGCCGCGGCGCCACCGGCGGCCAGCGGGATGGTCTTCTCGGCGTCGGCCAGGGCGGCGGCGCTGCCCTGGTACAGCGGGTTGCCCGGGTCCAGCTCGCGGCCCATGTCCATCACGCGGCCCCAGTCGGCGCCGCTGCCGTTGGTGAGCTTGTGCACGTCCTGCGCGAGCGCCTCGAAGGCCCGCAGGTCGCGCCGCTTGGCGTGGATCTCGAGCAGCTTGAGGTGGATGGCCGTGCGCTCGGGCGTGGTGCGCAGCGCCTCGCGCAGGATCTCCTCGGCCTGCAGGTCGCGGCCGTAGGCGAGGTACACGTCGGCCTCGGCGACCGGGTCGACGTCGCCGGCGTCCAGCTGGCTCGGCGAGTACGACAGCGAGGACACCATCGAGCTGCTGTTGCGGTTCTTGGTGTCGACCGATTCGCCGCCGGTGGCGCCGAAGAAGGAATCCTTCGGCAGGCGGCTTTCGGGGAACACGCTGTCGCCTGCATCGGCCGCGGTCTTGCGGCTGCGCGCGCGGTACGCCAGGAAGCCGAGCAGCAGCAGGACGATGGCGCCGCCGCCCAGGACGAGCGGGTTGCCCACCAGTTGCTCGAAGAAGCCCGGCTCGGGCGGAGGCGGCGGCACGACCTTGGGCTTGGCCTTGGCCGGCGCGGCAGCCGCCGGGGCGGGGGCTGCCGCGGGTGCGGGTGCGCTGGCTTCGGGGGCCGAGGTCGCCGCTGGCGCGGGCGCCGCGGCGGCGGCCGGCGGTGCGTCGGGTGCCGGTGCTGCAGCGGTGCTCGTCGCGGACGGGTCTGCAGCGGCCGGCGCGGCAGCCGGGCTTGCGGCAGCCGGCGCCGGGCTCGCCGCTGCGGCAGGGGCGGGTGCCGGTGCGGCGGCCGGGGCCTGGGCGGTGCCGCCGGCCGGTGCGGCGGACGGCGCCGCTGCGGGTGCCGCCGGGGCACTGCCGCTGGCGCCCTGCAGCTTGTTCAGTTCCTCGATGTTGCGCGACAGCTCGGCCACGCGGTTGGTCGTTTCCTGGGCCTGACGGGTCTGCGCCAGCTTTTCCTCGGCGGCGGCACCCTTGGCGCTGCCCTGCGAGATGGTCAGCTTGTCGGGCGAGGCCGCGGCCGCCTTGCGGTCCTCCACGTTCGCCTGCAGGCGTCCGGCGGCCTGGCGGTCGGCGGCGTCCGTCCGGGCGGCCGGCGCGTTCTCGGCCAGGCGCTGCCGGTAGGTGTTGAAGTCGCGGCTCTGGGCCACCACGGTCCGCCGGGCCTCGGCCGCCGGGATGGCGGCGGCGGCGCTGGCGCTGGGAACCTGCAGCACGGCACCCGCCTTGACCCGGTTCACGTTGCCGCGGATGAAGGCGTCGGGGTTGGCTTGCAGCAGGGCCACCAGCATCTGGTCGAGCGACACGTCGGCCGGCTTGAGGCTCGCCGCGATGCGCCCGGCGGTGTCGCCCGGCCGCACCGTGACCTGCTGCTCGCCGCTGCTCTCCGCGCGCACGGGCGCGCGCGCCTG